>JAKQKW010000498.1 GCA_029560455.1 Candidatus Rifleibacteriota bacterium | reverse complement strand
TTAATTTGCAATTGGCAGGGGATTTGTATGAAGAGAATCTTTATTGTGCTTTTTCTGATGGTTATGGCAGCGGGCGCCGGCATGGGCAAAGACTTTGCGAGCGAAGTTCTGCAGGTCAACTCGGCCGGGTTTCCGAAAATCGGGGTGATGCTGAAAGTGTTCAGCAAAGAGGCTGACGAGCTGAAGGCTGATAATTTCGTCATCAGCGAAGACAAAACCGGAATCAGCAGCTTCGATCTGACTTTTCAGAAGAACCGGCATTATATGGTTCTCGTCGTCGACCGGTCTTCGAGCATCGAGCCGGCCATGAACGAAGTTAAACGCGCTGCTGCCAGTTTTGCGCTGAGCATGGTTGGTGATGTCTCGATGTCAGTGCTGTCGTTTGCCAGCGACATCGATTTTTCCCATTCGTTCTCGAACGATGGTAATTCGCTGGTTGAAGCCATCAACAAACTGCGACCCTGGGGTGGCACGGCACTCTACGATGCGCTCTATTCGGCCTGCGACGAACTGCAGAACAAGGCCGGGCGGGCTGATCTCAAGACGGTTGTGTGTCTGACCGACGGGCGCGACAGCACGCCGAACGGTCAGACGCCCATGTCGACACATACGCCCGAACAGGTTAAAAAATATGCGGTAGAAAAGGGGATCAGGTTGATAACCGTCGGACTCGGCAGCGATATTGACGAAGCGGTTCTCAAAGATTTCGCGGGCGCCACCGGTGGCTGGTATCTGCAGACGACGACGCCCGAGCAGCTGTCGAAACTTTATGAGGCACTGAGCCGCAGAATGAAGCTCGAACGCTATTATCAGCTGAGCTATACGACCCCGAAACCCGAACGTGACGGAACCAGGCGTGAAATCGAAATCACCAGCAGCCTGAAAGGCTTCAAAGATCAGGGAAAAGGTTATTACACCGCCCCGACCATGACCGTTCACAAACCCGAGCCGACAGAAGCCGGCACCCCCGGCAAGGGCGGCAAAATGACGGTCAGAAACGTTTTCAGTGATCTTGATATTGCTGGCCCCGATTCGGTTTTTCTGACCGGGCCGATCACGCCGCCGCCGGCATCGCCAGTGTTTGGCCTGAACCGGGCTTCGCTGCTCGGGCTTTCTGACGCCGAGGCTCAGTCGGTGATCGAGCAGGCGCGCGCCCGTGTCAGCAGCGAACACCAGGCGAATTATGATATGCAGAAAAAGTATCTCGATGGATATAAGCAGGGCCTCGAAAGAATTGCGCAGGGAGTTGAAAAGAAAGCTGCCGAACCGGGGCTGAAAGATTACGAAAAGCCAAGAATCGAATACCGCCGCCAGTATCTGCAGTTGCGCCAGGAAGAGGTTCTGCTGCACCTGCAGGAAGCCTGGGAGAAATACCAGATCAAGCTCAAGGCTGCCATGGACGAAATGGACTTTTACCAGAAAACTCAGCTGTCAGGCGGCGATGACGATTCAGGCTTCTTCGAACAGAATTCGGCGAGCTCGACAACGGCCCTGAATGGCGCCGCTCGAAAGTATGCCGATCTTCTCAGCCAGCATCACGAAAAAATGGCGCAGCATTTTGGTGAATCGGTCAGCAGTCGCGGTGCCCATGTCGAACACAGCACCACCATTGTCGATGAAGAGATCGACCTGCCAGGAACTGGCGGCGAAAGCAGCGGTTTCAACCCGCCGCAGCTGAATGTGCCCTCGGTTTCCGATCTTAAAAACCGACTCAAGCGCAGCGTTCCGTCTTATGACGATGACGAGGCCGATTCAGATGATGACACAGAATCAGATGACTCAGATTCTGACGCCGGCGACGCTGCCGAACCGGAAATACCTGATCTTAAACTTCTCGAACCCTGACTGACTGCCGTTTATTTGAGTTCGATCCATACCGGGGCGTGGTCTGAGGGTTTTTCCATGCCGCGGATCAGGTAGTCGATGCCGCTGGCGGTGCAGCGCTGCATAACCGATCTGGTGCCGAGCAGCAGGTCGATGCGCAGCCCACGCTGCGGCTGATCTTCGAAACCGCCGGTACGGTAGTCGAACCAGCTGTAGAGGCTGTTGTCGCCCGGGTGAAGTTCACGGTACAGATCGTGTGTTCCCCAGGCGAGCAGACGCTGCAGCCATTCGCGTTCTTCGGGCAGAAAGCAGCATTTGCCGGTTTTAAGCCAGCGCTGGGCGTTTTTTTCGCCGATGCCGACGTCGAGATCGGTCGGAGCGACGTTCATGTCGCCGAGAATGACCAGGTTGTCATCGGTGCGGAAGTCTGAAGCAAGGTAGTCGGCGAGTCCGGCATAGAATTTTTGCTTGGCCGGGAATTTTTCGGGGTGCTCGCGACTTTCGCCCTGAGGAAAATAGCCGTTAATGACGACGAGCGGTCGCTTCTGCGCGTCGAGCCAGGTTCCGACGATCAGGCGGCGCTGGGCATCTTTCCCGTCACCGGGCAGACCGCGGCGAATGTCGACCGGCTTCTGCTTCGACAGAAATGCGACGCCATAATGGCCTTTCTGCCCGAAGCTTTCGGCATGGTAGCCCATTGCAGTAATGTCATTGAGCGGAAAAGCGTCGTCGACGCACTTGATTTCCTGAATCCCGATGATGTCGGGCTGATGCACGTCGATCAGCTGTTTGATCTGGTGCAGGCGTGAGCGTATGCCGTTGACGTTGAAGGTGACTATTTTCATTGCCGACTCCCGTTTTTTTTTGCAAGGTTATCATATTTGCCTGGCAAATTGCAGAGCCCCCGAATAAAATCTGACGGTTAGCGCACCGGCGCATCGACTCTGTAAAGAGCCTGGTGATGAATGAGTTTCGGCCCGATACCTCTGACGCCGGTTTTTTGTGGCATATTGCGTTCAATAAAGAGGCAAAGTGTAGTAATTCTTATTTTATAGAGAACCAGGCTTGTTGAAGTAGCGAAATTAAAGGCATGTAATAAGTTTTTCGATGAACTTTTGTCTGGAATGCTGTTTATCGTTTTGCTATTATTGAGCTTAAGAATTGGCATACGGGGGACCCTGAATGATAGCTGATCTTGATACGATCCGGCGCAACGCTTTTATTTATGAGCCTGTCGACGGGTTCGTCATTATCGCCGGTCGAACCAGCAAAGACAACGATTTTATCAGCGTCAAAGTCGCGGCCCCCGAAGATTACTGGTTTCATGTGCGCGGCATGCCGGGCAGTCATGTGCTGTTGCGTTCACTGAATGGTCAGGAACCCGACAAACGCCTGCAGGAAACCGCTGCCGCCGTGGCCGCCTGGCACAGCAAGGCCCGCAATGGTGGCGTGACTGCCGTTTCGATGACGAAGGCCAAATTTGTCAGCAAACCGGGCGGCGTAAAAGATGGCACAGTGTACATCAAGAACGAAAAGGTTCTCAAAGTCAGACCGGCGCTGCCCGAAGGCGCCCAACCGGAAAAAGAAAGCTGATTCTGCCATTTCGTGCCACAGATAGACACAGAAACTCCTGCCACTGATGGATACGGATAAGCTCCTGCCGCGGACGAACACGGATAAACACAGATAAAAACACCCATGCTTTTTAGTTAGCAACGGGTAACTTTGCTTTGACTTTTTGAGATTTTCGTGAACATTTATATAGGGCGTGGCAGAAATTCTCTGGTCATAAAATAGAATATTGCCGCGTCTCGCCTTTACCGGAACAGATATGGCAGCAGTGACGCGACAAACTGCTGATGATAAGGTCACCGCGTGACGGTGTACAACACAATAAGACGGAGCAGACGATGAAATCAGGGCAAACACTCGGGCTCATTTTTCTTATACTGATAATATTTGTGACTCAGTCAGCATCGGCCATACCAGTTTCGCCAGTTGCCGGTGTTGCAACCGGGCCTGTCCTGGAAAGCAATGCGGGTACTGGCGGCGCTGCGACCGGGCCTGCCCTGGAAGACAGTATTGGTTCTGGCGGCGTAACCGACCTCATCGGAGTTGGCACTGGTGGTTCAGGCAAAGAATTTGTAGACGGCTTTGCCGATACGGGCAGTGGACCCGGCGGGGTTGGCGGCGCGGGTGAGAACCTGTTTCTGACCTTCCTGGGGATCTTTCTGATCGGGCTGGCGTTGAATCTCACGCCCTGCGTTTACCCGATGCTGGCGATCACCGTTTCGATTTTCGGGCAGCAGTCAGAGGCGAAACCCTTTGCGGTTTTTCTCAGGGCAGTTGTCTATATTCTCGGCATGGCGACGATGTACAGCATTCTCGGTCTTTTTGCGGCACTGACAGGTGGGCTGTTCGGCAGTGTGCTGCAGTCGCCGCTGGTGCTTCTGCTGATCAGCGCTCTATTTTTCGGCCTGTCGCTGAGCATGTTTGGTCTCTATGAACTGCAGATGCCTTCATCGCTGCTGAACCGCATCGGCGGCGCCCGTTCGGCGAGTTTTATCGGCACTTATCTTTCGGGTCTTTTCGTCGGTGTATTTGCGGCGCCCTGTGTCGGGCCGCCGGTTATCGGTTTGCTGACTCTGGTCGGGCACCGTGGCGACCCGGTTTTTGGCTTTCTGGTTTTCTTTGTGCTCAGTCTTGGCCTTGGTTTTCCTTATCTGATTCTTGGTACATTTTCCGGGCTTTTAAACCGGCTGCCGCGCTCTGGTGCCTGGATGAATTGGGTAAAAAAGCTGCTGGGCACGATTCTGGTGGCGGTCGGATGCTTCTATCTGTCACTGGCGATAAACCCGGCTCTGACCTTCGTTCTTATTCCGCTGACCCTTTTACTTGGTGGTATTTATCTTGGTTTTTTCGAGAATTCACCGACCACATCGCGACTTTTCGCCGGTTTCAAAAAGTTTGCGGGAATTCTGCTGACGGTGCTGGCCGTGCTGATCTTCCGGGCTGGTCAGGTGCCGTCGCTTGACTGGCAGAAATACGCGGCTACAGAAGCTGGGTTGACTGGCCCGGCGGTGGTATATTTTTCTGCCAGCTGGTGTATTCCGTGTCTTGAACTCGATCGCCGCACGTTTACCGATGCAGGCGTGATTGCTGCATTGTCGCAGGTAAAGCATTTCAAGGTCGATCTGTCGCAATTCGACTCGCCCGAATCACGGAAGCTGCGCGAAAAATACCGGATTGCCGGGGTTCCTACGCTTGTATTCGTTAACGCCGCCGGCCAGGAAGTAAAATCTGAAAGGGTGGTCGGCTTCGTAACTCCCGAAGAGATGCTGGCCAGAATTGAGCGTGTGAAAGCCGCAGCCGAAAGCGTGTTGGCCGCTACTGACGTCGCTGCAGTCGAACCTGAAGAAAAACCTTCTGAAGCCCTTCTGGTTGCTGATGTGTCTGCGGTTGTTCCGGGCCGACCTTTCAAACTTGCGGTGCATTTCAAAATGATCGATGGCTGGCACGTTTACTGGCTGAATCCGGGTGATTCTGGAACCGAACCGCAGATAACCTGGAAGCTCCCGGACGGGTTCACGGTCGGTGCCCCCGAATGGCCGGTGCCGCAACGCTTTGACAAGCCGCCGTTTGCGACTTTCGGCCATGAGAATGACCTGTTGCTGGTACACCAGGTAAGTGTTCCGGATGCTCTTGCGGCTGGTTCCGTGCTGACTTTCGAGGCAGATGTTTCATGGCTGGTGTGCAAAGAAATCTGCATTGCTCAGGATAGTGTTTTAAAACTTCAATTGCCGGTAGTTGCTGAAGAAGCGCCTATAAATCAGACTTACGCCAGTTTGTTTGCACAAACCTCGACCAATCTGCCGGTTATGACTGAAGACTGGGAATTCAGAGCAACCTTTACCGGTCGTAGCGCCAGACTCGAAGCTGTGCCGAAGCTGATGGGCCAGTTGGGCGAAACGACCCGCGTCGGCTTTTTCCCGGCCCAGCAGGGAGTTTTCAGAACCGGCGGCAGCAGAACGCTGGTTGAAAATGGTAAAATAGTCGCGACCATGCCGCGCACCGGTCTCAAACTCGAACCTGTGCTGATAGGGATTCTTCTGGTAGAGAATGGCTCTGAACGCCAGATACTGCAGGTTTCGACGGCGTGGTTGAGCGAATGATTTTTTGACAGAAATTTTTAAGGAGGAAATATGAAAATCCGTAATTCTCTCGTTTTTATGGTAGTTCTGGCACTGCTGGTCGGTTTTGGCCTGTCGGCGCAGGATAAACCGGCTGAGCCGTTAAAGGATGCCGCTTCTGAGCCGGTCGGTCCGGCCCTGGGTGAGCCTGCGCCGCTGTTCGAGTTGAACGATCTGGATGGCAAACCGGTCTCGCTGGCATCATTCAAGGGCAAATATGTGGTGCTTGAATGGACGAATTACGACTGCCCGTTTGTTAAAAAGCATTATTCAAGTGGCAACATGCAGGCACTGCAGCAGAAAAATGTCGCTGAGGGCGTTATCTGGCTGGTGATCAACTCTTCGGCTCCCGGAAAACAGGGCAACTACCCGCCGGAAAAGTGGAAAGAACTGGCGGCTGAACGTAAGTCAGCCCCGACTGCGATTCTTCTCGACGCCGACGGCAAGGTTGGCAAGCTTTACATGGCCAAAACCACGCCGGAGATGTTTGTAATCGATCCCGAAGGCCGGATTCTCTTCATGGGTGCCATAGATGACCGCCCCACTACCGACGTTAAAGACGTCGAGGGCGCGGTAAACTACGTTCAGCTGGCTCTCAGAGAGGCCCGTGCCGGTTATCCGGTTTCAGTGCCGATCAGCAAATCTTACGGCTGCTCGGTTAAATATTGATTCCTGCATAGGCAAAGTTTAACCGGTTCATCGGCCCGGTCTATCGGTCGGGCCTTGCCTCAGAATGGTTCTTTTTTTGATTTGTGTGATCGAAAAACACGGAGGCCGCTCATGACAACATGGGCGGCTTCTTTTGTTTATTGGTGTTTCTGCAGAAATTCTGATAAAAGTACAGAATTCGGCTGTGTCAGTCTTTGTCGTTCTGGTTGCCCTTTTTTTCGATCAGCAGGCGGGCGATTTCTTCAGATTCGAGTATATATGACTGGCTGCAGAAATGGCAGGTCACTTCGGGGCGTTCTTTCTTTTCGATGATCTCTTCGAGTTCCGCTTCGGGCAGGCACGAAATAGAATAAATAACTTTTTCACGGCTGCAGGTGCATCTGGCAACCAGGGCACGGCGTTCGATGATCGTCAGGTCTTCGAGGCCGAGCAGCTGGCTCATGATCGAAATGTCGACAGCCTGGGCAAGCGCTTTCTGGATGGTGCGGTCGTTGAAGCGCTCGAGCAGCGGAATGAAATCTTCAGAATGGCCCTCGGGAGTGCGACTCATTTTTATGCCGACCGCCCGGTGCAGATAGTGATCGCGGCTGGTGGCGCTTATTTCAATCGCGGTGGGCTGCTGTTTCACGTCATTAAAGTAGCGGGCGAGACCGTGTCTCAGATTCATAGGGTTGCAGTTCAGCTGATACTGAGAAATAACGCTGCGGCTGTTCGAATGAATCATGGTCAGGGCGCCGGCATCGCCAAAAACATCTTTCAGCGGCGTCGAGTCGGTGCCGTCGTAATCATTGAGAATCTTGATGGTGGTATAGCCTCTGAGATTGCCCTTGCGCGAGGCATCGACGAGACAGCCACCGATCGGACCGCTGACCTGTGCCTGCAGGGAAATGCGCTCATCTTCGCCGCCGAGATCAGCCGACAATATGGCTACTGCCACCAGTGCTTCTGCCAGAAAGCGGCCGGCGGTCGGGCCGGAAAGGTGCTTCTTCTCAAGAGTCTTGGCCGCTTCGGTGACGTCGACAAAAGTCGGCGAAATGCCCTTTTCTCTTGAGAATGCGTAGAATAACTGGTCCATGCTGAGCCCCTGCCTGCGGTGAAGATTAAGAAGAGATTATAACCTGATGGTCAAGCAAATTCAATA
>JAKQKW010000505.1 GCA_029560455.1 Candidatus Rifleibacteriota bacterium | reverse complement strand
CGGCACCAGCAGAGCAACCGAGATCATCGGCCAGCTGACCGGCGATCTGGAGAACTACCGGCAACACCGTCTGGAAGCCATGAAGCCGAAGACCGCCGAAGAATATGAAATGAGCGAAGAAGAACGGGAACAGGCCATGAGCTATCTGCGTGATCCGGACCTGATGGAAAACACACGCAACGACATAGCCGCCGCCGGCATTGTGGGCGAAGAAAACAACGCCATGACCGGATACATTGTGAACCTGAGCCGTAAAAGAGAAAAGCCCCTGCATGTGATGTATCTGGGATCGAGCGGCAGCGGCAAGACCCATCTGCAGGAAGGACTCTCGCAATTAGTGCCCGAAGAAGACCGCATCGAGGCCACCGGACTGAGCGATCAGTCCTTGTATTACGAAGGACTGAAACTCAAAGGAAAGATCCTGTTCATCGAAGATCTGGACGGAGCGGAGAACGTGATTTATATTATCAGGGAGCTGCAGAGCAAAGGAAAGATCAGCAAGCGCGTAGCCTGGCGCGACAACAAAGGCAACACCAAAACCGTTGAGGTGACAGCCCGCGGCCCGGTGGTCATCAGCAGTTGCACCACACGTGAGAAACTGTATGAAGACAACGCCAACCGCTGCATACTGCTTTATACCGATCAGAGCCGGGAGCAGGACGAACGCGTGATGACCTACATCAAGGCAAAGAGCACCGGAACGATCAACGAAACACAGGAAGAAGAAATCCGGCAGCGGATGCGCAATGTGCAGCGCGTGCTGCGACCCGTGAGAGTATATAATCCGTTTGCAGAGCACATTGCCTTACCGCCCGAAGTGTTCAAACCAAGACGCAGTCTGCCACTGTTGCTGGGCTTTATCGAGACCGTAACCTTTTATCATCAGTATCAGCGTAAAGTGAGTGTAAATGCGGCCGGCGAGCAATACATAGAAAGCACGTACGAAGATGTTGCCTGCAGCTTTGAGCTGATGAAAGACGTGTTGTTCAGTAAAAGCGATGAACTGACCAAAGCAGCGAGAGATTTTTTTGAGCGATTGAAAAGCACCGTAAAGCAGGGCGAAAGCTTTTACACCAAAGACATCCGCCGCAGGTTCAGGATCAATGCCAACACCCTGAAACGCTACATGCGCGAGCTGCAGGCCTACGGGCATCTGAAAGCAAAAAGCGGCAGTCATTACCGCGGCTTTGAGTATGAGATCAGCGACTACGAAGAATATGAGCAACTGCGGCAGCGCATAGACCGGAGGCTGGAAGCCATTTTATTAAAAATAAAGAATATAGGTGGGTCAGTGGATATGAGTGGGTCACCAGTTGAAAATACCCACTCAAACGTTTTGGAAACAGTGAGTTAAAGCCGGTGGGTCAGTGGATATGCGAAAAGAGATATACCCATAGAAAAAATAAAGTCATAGACGTAAAAAAGTCGTAGCAACAGAAAAAGCAATGAGCAGCACAAAATACAACCGTTTGGTTACATCTTACGGAGAATGGCTCCGGGCGCTGAATTACGAAAGAACAAATGCAGACTGCGGAGTAAAAAGAGTTGCTGATTTTTTATACCTGATGAATGCAAACGGTCTTACAGAGCCGGAACAGATCAGCCGCAAACACATTGAACAATACTTTGAAACACTCGGAATGCGCATCAATCCGCGTACAGGAACGGCGCTGAGCATACACAGTCTGAAAGCGTACCGCAAAGAGCTGAACCGTTTTGCGCGTTATCTGCACGAGACACGGCAGGGACATCTCGAAACCTCAAACACTGCATTTACACAACAGATAAGCGAGCACGGGATCAAAGATGTGATTTATAGTTCCGATGAAATAATAAGGCTGTATGAGGCCTGCAGCGATAGTGTGGCAGGACTGAGAGACCGCGCCATGTTGTCGGTATATTACGGTTGCGGGCTGCGTCGTACCGAAGGCGTGATGCTCGAAATGAGTGATGTGCAGTTCAGCCGCGGGATGCTGCATGTACGAAAAGGTAAGAACTACAAAGAACGTTATGTGCCCATGACCGGCCGTGTGAGCGGCGATCTGACCGAATATGCACTCACGGCGCGGCCGGAGCTGGCAAAGCAGAACGGGTGCAACCGGTTTTTTATCACCAGCGGCGGACTGGCCATGGGAGCGCAAAGCATGAATATATGTTTTGGAAAGCTCAAAACGAAAGCCGGCATCGAAAAGCCCGGAAACCTTCACGCACTGCGGCACAGCATAGCCACACACTTGTTGCAGCGGGGCATGAGCCTTGAGCAGATTGCCCG
>JAKQKW010000492.1 GCA_029560455.1 Candidatus Rifleibacteriota bacterium | reverse complement strand
CGCCTGTCGCTATATCCGCAAGAATGCTATTAACACCCAATCCCCGTTTGTAGTTTGTCTCGTCGACTGTCACTGCGGGATTTGGGCTTGTTATGTCTAGCGCGCTATAGTTTTCAGGAAACGCGATTATTCGCAGCCTGTAGTCTGTAGACGGAGTCGCACCAATGGCCACATTCCCGCCGCTTGTAACAAGACCAGTTACACCGCCGGCTCCAAGTCCTAAGACATTTGGGGCATTGCTGTATACACCTGTGTCGGTATCGCCAGTGAAACTATATGTCGGCGCACTCTGGTTGCTCATGGCACCATAAATGTTTTTAATGTTGAAATCCACAGTGCTACTACCGTTCAAACTCGCGCCACCCAGAGCCGCCAGCCCTTCAGCAGCAGTGGTTGCCCCGGTGCCACCGTTGGCAACAGGAACTGCCGTGCCGCCCCAGGAGCAGCCCGATCCCATGGTCTTGTTGGTAACCGTCTGCGTGTTCGTGGTTCCTACAACCTCACCCGTCGCGCCATGAGCGGCTGTCAGGTCGGCGTGCGTCGTCAGTTCGCTGTCACGACAGATTGCAGAGTCTATTCGAGCATCTGCAACGGTGCCGGTCTTAATCGCTCCGCCATCGATGCTATTCGTGCTGTCGAGAGTCTTGTTGGTAACCGTCTGGGTATTTGTTGTTCCAACAACAGCCCCGGTGGCTCCATGCGTAGCGGTCAGACCGGCGTGAGTAGAGACTGCGGTTGAGACCTCAGAATCCCTGGCCAGTGTTGCGTCGATTCTTGCATCGGCAACCGTGCCTGAGTTAATCTGTTCGCCAGAGATGCTTTTGTTTGTGAGCGTCTGGGTGTCAGTGGTGCCAACTATGTTCCCTGAGACTCCATGTGAAGCTGTCAGACCGGCGTGTGCAGAGACTGCCGAAGTTACTTCTGAGTCTCTTGCAATAGCAGCGTCAATCCTCGCGTCTGCAACGGTGCCCGAGGTAATATCAGCCCCGCTGTGCTCATGCGCGACAGGTGTTCTTGCATCTGAGAGCCGAGCGTCGTTACCCTGGCAAACCGTGCCCGTTGTGGTGCCATAGGCGACACCCAAATTCGTTCTCGCTGCTGCCGCGTCGGTTGCGCCGGTGCCACCGTTGGCTACGCTCAAGGGTGTTCCGAGGCTAAGTCCGGCTGATGATAATGATGCTACATCAGCCCCACCAACGCCGAACCCAAGCACATCAGCGCCCGGCGAATAAATCCCGGTATCAGGGTCAGAGCTGAACGTATAAGCTGGCGCGGCTGCGGTGCCTGCACCAACTTTCACGGTGCCACTGGCATAAATATCGCCGAGGATATCAGCCCAGGCTGCTCTGACTTTGCCCGACAAGGTTATGGATGTCATAGATGGCGTTGCAGAGGCATCGACATTGCTGAGATTCTTGCGGGCGGCACCGTGGTCGCGTGAGCCGTCAGATATTTTTTGCTGACTGTAGCCGTAGCTGCAAACCAGCGACAAACACAGTATTAACGCGATGATTCGTTTCATTACCGGCCTCCCTCAACGATTGATAAATCCATTGCGGTCGATGCGATGATCGAAACATCAACCCCAGCAGGTATTTCAGCGTAAAAATATTCGGTGCATGGGCGGCAATCCCCAACGACAGCACTGTTAGAGGCTGATACCCAGAAAACTTGGTTAGGTAGGTGGCTTTTGATCTCGATAAACGCACGGTCTCCAGTTATGCCGCTGGTAACTGTCGTGCTGGTGTTCGCGGGCAAGGCAACTGTCTGTTGTGCCCACTCAGTGACAACGCCTTTAACGGCATCAACAAGCCCGATACTGTCAGAGCCAATATTGATTATCGCTCTGTGGTTGATGTCAACCGTTGCCGTTGCCGGGTTGCCGTTATCATCGGCGTAAACCGGGAAAACTTCTACGGTTATGCTGCTTATGCTGACATCTGCGTCAACCGGCATCGGATTGCCGTGTCCGACTAATGTGCCATCGTCGAGCATGATTTTGGGCTGTGACGGTGATTGCACTGGCCGCTGAGCGAAGGCAGGCACTGACGAAAAAAGAATCACGAACAAAAAAAGCACGCTTAAAAGTTTATACATAAGCCCTCCTGTTAATTTCCAGTCGTGAAAAGGTTTATAGTAGCTGATATCGGGCTATCGAACACGTTCCAGCCCGCGAATACCATGCCAACATCAGAAACTCGTGTTTGCAGCTTGAGCTTTGTGCCGTTTTTTGCCGCAACTGTGCCGCCGTATCGCGGCGTATCAACCTCGTTGCTTTGATTTGATCGGCTTGTCACTTGTTGCGAGCAGCGTGCCTCTGTCCACGTGCTGCCGTTGTCGTGACTATACACAACCCTGGACGCGATAGTTACCGACGTCCCGGATGCCCCCGTCCACCTCGGATGCAAGCAACCGGCTATCTGCACCATGCTCGACGATGCAATCATTATTGTCGTAGACGAGACCAGCTTAAAACCGAAGCCAGTCTCGCCTGCCGGCACGGTGTCCCACTCGACATCTGTCCATGTATCAGGGTCCGCCAGCGTCATCGTTGCGACTCGATGAAATTTCGCGTAAGGCTCGATCGTGCCGCTTGCCGGGGTTAATTCGTCAGTTATAATCAATTTGCCTGCAATTCTGGCTACGCCTGACGCCGGGTTATCTAAAAACGCTGTCGCTGAGGCTTCCGGGTCTCCGATCGTGATTTCTTGGCTGACTGTCATTGTCGCGCCGTGCGGGTCGATCTGATCTGCAATATGTTCATTTATTGCTGACTCAGACGCAAAGCCCGTGTGCCCACTTGTAGCAAAATCCAGCCCCAAGAGTTGCGAGTGTGTCGACACTCCTCCTCCGCCAGCGACAAGAGACCAGCCAGCAGCGCCATACCGATACATTTTCGGCTCGTCCGGGTCGTCATCATTGACGTATAACGCGCCGATCTGCGCTGGTTCCGTCGGTATTGCGCTGCCGGATGCGATAAACCCGCCGCGATTAGCCCAGATTGCAAGATCGTAAGGCGATAACGGTGATGGCACGCTGTAATTTTGCGGTAAAAGCGTTGATGCTAATGCCGCGATAAAAAGAAAAGTCGTCAAATAGGCGTTATTACGCTGTTTCATTGCGCCCCCCTGAAATTTAATCGGTTGTTTTTCTTGATTCCGAAAGGCTCAGAGGGCGGCGTAAACTCGCCGCCGTAGACGTAGCCACCTCTGTATGCCCTGAGTTCATCGACGTAAAACGTGGCGGCCAGATATGTGCGATTATATGCCGAAAACTCAATCGATGTCACGCTTGGAATTGCGCCCATTGCACCGCTTGCGACCTGCTGCCCATTGACGTAACAGTATAGTGTTCCGCCTCTGCGCTCAAAGCAGATATGGAACCAGTTCAAGCCGGAAAAAAAGCCGTGGCCCGTGTATGTTCCCGAAAACTGAATCCCGAGATGAGTGCTGAGTCGTAAACGCGGCACGTATTGCGTATTATTCGGCACTGAGTTGTATATGTTGCTGACTTCAAGCAGGTTGAAAGTCTCGCCGGTCACTATTCCCAACGCCAATATTGTATCATGGTTGCCGCCAACGTTGTTTCTCGTCACATTTATACCCGCCCAGAATTCTATGGTAAAATCATCATTGCCCATCGTAAACGCTGCCGTTGCGGTCGTAGAGCTAAAACTATATGCGTTTGTGTTAAATGCTGTCTGATGATATATCGAGTATTTCCCGAACTTTTTAACATCTGAGCTAAACCCTGACCAGGCGCTTGCCCACGTGCCACCGCCCAGGTCGAGCAGATTGTTCTCGAAATGTAGCAAAGCGGTTGTTGATGCGTCAGGCAACACGGAAGTATCTATAAACGGCTTAGAAAAGCCAATCCGACCACCTGCAAGACCGACACATTGCCCGAATGCGGTCGAACAGCACATTATAAGCACAATCAAAAACAGTTTTTTCATCTTGGCACCACCCGATAGTGCAGTATTGATTCTGTATCAGAGCCGGAGTTGTAGACTTTAAAGCTGGTTTGACTGAGAATCTCTATTCTGATTTCTCCGGTAGAGCCAGCCGGAACGCCTTCTGCATATTCTATCCAAAAAAACACGTCGTATTCGACGGTATTAACGTCGTTAATCGTCACGACAGCACCGTCCGGGCCGGCAAGCTGCTGGCTGCCGTCTGCCGCGCCGTAGACGTTATTCAACAGCGTTCTGATCTCTGCCCACAGCGCCGTCGTAGGTATCGCGCCCGCTCCGGCGGATATAATAGCATCCAATTCAGGTGCACTAAACATCAGCTCAACCCCCATTTAGACATTAAATAAAATTCATTTCGAGCGATTTCCGCCGGTGTCAAAGATCTTGAGTATGCTATGAATTCACAAATAACCCCAAGATGGGCTGATGTCGGCTTGTTCAGCTCTCTGCCGCCGAGATATAACAAGCTGTCAGATATATTTAAGCCTGAAGCTGTATCGGCTGCTACTTCTACCCCATTTTGTCTCGTAGATCTGTTGTTTCCGCTCATTGTTATCGTTATTAGTTGAGGCGCAGAAAGGCCAGCAGATAACTTATTTAGTCCGCTGTTTGGGTAGTAATGCTGTAGCACGTTCCCGGATACTGATTGCAGGCCGAAACACGTCCCAGTGGTAAATCCGTCGACACTGCCGAACGAGAAGAATGACGAACTTTGAAAACTGCTATTGCAGCGTGCTACAATGAAAACAGTATAATCTATTTTGCCGGTTGGCAACGGCTCGCCAGCTAACATATAGTCTCTGTCGAAATAAACAGCTTGCATTCCGAAGCCTGAGTCAGTGACAACAACCGGCTGAAGCGTTTCGCTTGCCTGGCTCGCATGAAATCCATAGCCGGATTTGTCGAGCCATTGTATAAGTTTCCCGCCAGATTGTATCAATGTATCGTTGTCTAGCGCGTCAAACCAGACTTTAGCATCGTTTACGACCGGGATATCATCAACGACTATGAAACGACTGCTTTTAGCTGCAGAATTTGCAGCACTAACGGCTCTAATTACGCCCTTTCCCGGCGCTATAGCCTCGATGTTGCCGTCAACATCAACTACTGCCACATCTGGCGCATCAGACCACCAATCTACGCTATCGTCGGCGCCGACTTGCGCGTCAACCGTTGCTGTGGCCTGGGTTGAGTCTCCAACGCTCAAAGAAAAACCGGGCTGATCAATCGTTACCGAATTAACTCTGACATCTTCGCCTGTCGAAGCGCTAATCATAATTGCAAAGCACATGCGGCCGACATCAGTGCTGTTTGTCGGCACATTGACGCGGAGCTGAAAACTGACTGAATCGCCTTTGTTTAACGCGCCCAGATCAAACGGTATATCCCATTCATCGACGACTCGCCATGCGTCCAGCTCTGACAGCCGGCACTCAACCCACATTTCATCGACCACTTTATACCCGCCGCCGGTCAGTTCTTCCGGCGATAGCGTCAGATCGTCTTTTTTGAGTAGATCGCCCCTGACGACGTTGATCAACACACTTTTAGCGTCGCGGTTGTCGTCATTCCTGAGCGTGAGCGTTAAAGGCGCTGCATTTGCGCCAGAAAACACGATCTGCTGAGGGTCATTGACCAATGTTAAATTTACCGGCTTCTCTTTGCTCATAGCGCTGTATAAATTTGCCCCTTTAGCGGCATCCACTGCCCCTCTTGATCGAAAGGGCCGTTGAATACTTGATATTTTTCGCCGTCTACCGTGTCAGACTGCAAGCAGAAAACGTCTTCCTGTCGCGCCCACCAGAATTTGTTGTCAGCCGTCCTGCTGTATGGCGTGCCGGGTGATGGCGGGTATTCGCTCTGACTCAATTCTAGCACGTTCCTGAAGTCTTTGCTAAATGCTAAGTAATAAAATTCGGTCACGTTGAAAGCTGCATCCTGCATTGTAGCGGTGCAATAGTAATAATCATCGGCGTCGGTGGTTGGCTGAATTCCAAGCACCGCCCGAACCGACAAAAGGTTTTTGTTCGCGAATACCTGAGAGCGCCGCAACTCTAGCGTGCCTTTAGCGTCCTGGGCGTATTCGTAGAGCGCGACGCGTGCGGTAAATGCCGGTCGATGCAAAAAGACAGCTCTGAGCTTATCCTGTTGTTTATTTGTCAGGCTCCACCAGCCCAGCACCACGGGCTTTTTGCCAGATACATCTATCAACACTTTGTCATCGACCCCAAATCTATCTGGCGCTATCAGCGCGACTGATACTTTGCCGGTAATCCTCGGAGTCTTGCCGATCGGTGTCATGACGTCGAGACCGTCAGGATAAACCCCCGTCACTGTGCCGACAGCATATTTTTTGCGGGTATTGCCTGCAAGTGTTGCTAAATATGCCAACGATACAGACGCGGGCGCTTGCGGAAATAGCGATACAGGCATAGACAGCAACGACGGATAACTACCGCCCAGGGCGCCGAATTCGCCGCCGACCTCATACACTTGCACTTGTTGACCGATGTTTAACGGCTCATCACGGCCCATCAAACTAACGCCGGAAATATTGCGCCCGAAAACCGTCCGAGCCTGATAAAAACCAGGCTCAGGCGCGTCTATAGCTGTGATTGTTGCGTATATCCTCAACTCAATAGCTCCAGTTGATCTAGCGACGTTGAACAACTACCGTGCCTGTATTGATGCCTCACGGCCTGTATTTTTGCATTCGTCGCCGGAATCCCGAAACGCGTGCTCTGAAAACTCACGATCTGGCCGGGCAGCAAATATGGATTAAACAATATATTAGCGCTGAACCCGCCAGCCAGCGCCCGCGCAATGATTTCCCCGGCTAAAATTATCATGTCAGCTAAAGAGTCGTTATCACCGCCGACGGTTTGCGGATATATCTGTCTGCCACGCTTGGCAATATCAGCGTCATCTCTGACCTCTTGCTCTGCAATTTTGCCGTCACCGTCTAAGCCTCGTGCAATCACGACGTTATAAGCACTAGAGTCAGCAAAAGTCCTGGTCGCGGTATTGATCTGCTTATCAGTGATTTTCAAAACATCTCCGGCGGCCACAAGCTGACGATTGCCGCATACGACAACAGCCCCGGAGCCCATTGACCATGCCGGCTGCCCCGTGAGAGTATTATTTATGGCTTGCAAATTATCACCCGTTGGTAAAAATGCGCCGATAACATCGCGATCTGATATTATTAACATCTGACCAGCTCCGTCGAACACGCCGCGAGCCAGGCGATAAATTTCAAAAAACCTGCTGACTTCAAAATCTTCTGCGTCGCTTTCCTCTTTGCGTAATACGCTGCGATAATCGCTGCAGGTGAGATTGATAGCTCCGAGATTGTCGCTTCCGCGTATTTCAAACACACTAACGATTCTTCCTGTGTAGATCGGCATTTCATAGCCCGGAAAGCCTGAAAAAACTTTCAAGCGCCGCTTTGACGGCCGCAATACTTCTATGTAAGCGTCGCCCCATATTGACCACAGCTCAGGTTTTTCGATCGTAATATTTGCCGTCTCTATGCCGCCCAACAACTGTTTTTGAACTTGGAAATAACTGCATGTATTGAGCCTGATCATGTCTCCGGCAAGATTTTCTATTTCAACAAACGCGTTAAACGTTAGTGATTCGTTGCGCTCCAGCTTCTGCCGCATTTCTGACGGCATCAAGTAAAGCTGGCACGGTATGAACTGCTGAGAATATGATGTTCTCAGGTTTCCCGTCTTGCCCGCGCTGCTTGTGCCGCCCTTGATCATGTGTTTTTGTCCTCGATGACCACAAATGTGACTCCGAGCTGCTTATAATGCTGGCCGCCAATGCTTACAGATACCGGGGTTTCCACGTCCACGGCACACACATAACGCCGCCCCTCGCACATTACAAGCCACTCAAAAACTGTCGGATGATCGACTATTTGCCGAAGTTTTCGGTATTTTTCCTCGCTCATCGTGAGCTGCACAGATTGCGACGCCCCCGCATTATTGCGCGGCCATAGCGTCACCGCTGCCCCGCCGTCGATTGTCGTTGTAATTTTTTGAGCGCGTGGCCTTGTGGGGTTGATTTCCCCCGGAAGATCGACGCGGTATGTCGCTGCCTGTAATCCAGATACTGTTGTCGGGAGTATTGTTATCATGTAGTCACCGCCACGGGCAAGCCCTCAGATGCTGCATCGTTCACGAGCGCAGATTTTAACAGTTTCACCAGGGCCGCCAAGATTGAATTTTCGTCGAGTTCGTCGCGTGTGTCTTCCTTTTTTCCGCCTTTGCCTTCGTCTAATTTCAAATTGACATCGGCTTCCAATTCGGCCCTGAACGCTTTCAGCTTTTCAAGCTCAGACTCGGGCACAGAAACTTTGATTTCGCCGCCAGCAAGCACGCCGCCCTTCAGCAAATCCTCGGCGCTTTTCTTGGCGTCTGCCTGCGCTTTGTCGATTGCATCAAGCGAAATTTTGTATTTGTCGGCGCTTTTGTTGAAGTCATCAAGCGCAAGAGCAATGTTTTTTCCAGCGTCAAAAGCCAAATTGCCAATACCGTCAAGACCGCCTGTCAAGCTTGTTCTGATGCTGTTAAAGCTATCGGCAAGCCCTTCGACTTCGTCAGGGTCTATGCCCAAAGCATCGGCAATATTTGGGAATTTTCTGACAGTTGCGGCAAGTCCAAGCGCCAAATTGTCAAAGCCCTTGAGCACGTAATCAATAACAAAGCTGACACTTTTTACAATGCCCTCAATCAGCGTGCCGACAATCAGCGCTATACTTTGCGCGGCCTTGCTGAATACATTGCCGATGTTAAGCCCTTGCACAAGATCAATAACTGTGTTTATGGCGCTTGAAATTTGGCGAACGGTGCCGAAAGAGGCATCAATCATAAATTTTGTCAAGTCTGTAACAGCGCCCTTAGTATCGGTAAAAAGCACCTCAAGAGCTTTATTCACAGACGGGAAGGCGGTTAAAAAAGCGTTGCCGATAGACTTTGCGCCCTTTACAAGCAAATCAACAAAAACTGTCACCGGCGCGGGATTAAAGCCTTTCACAAGATTAAAAACTGCATCGGCAACGGTGCCCAACACGCTTTGAAATTCTTTGCTTTGGTTAATCCCTTGCCCGATTTTGCGTGTGAAATCTTCCTGTGCCACATTCAAACTGTCAAGCTTGTCGGCAGTGTTAAAGCCGGTATCGCCAAAGCGCTGAAGCCCAGCAGAAATGCTTTTAAGCACCTGCTCTGTTGTTGCGCCTTTTTCGACGATCAGCCCCATTTGCCGGAGAACACCGAACCGGCCAGTTCCGAGAGCTGTTGTGATTCGCTCTGCTGCACTTTCGAAACTTTCGCCAGTGGCTTCCGACCATTTTTTTGCATAAGTCAAGGCGTTCTGAAGATCTGGCCCTTGAAGGCCAACCGCGACCGCTTTCGTCGCTATTTTTACCGCTTCGAGCTCAGTAACAGTGTTACTACTGATGTCTTGAACGGTATCAATTATCTGCTGACCGCTGATATTAAAGCTTTTTGCAAGGTTTTCGAACTGGTTGCGCTGCTCATCGAACGCACCGCCGATGCGGGCAAGCTCGACGCCTTTGCCAATAGTATCAAAAGCAAAACTAGCCGCTTCTTTTACCAGGCCGAAGCCCTTTGAAAGCAATTCAAGCCCCTGATTTAACCCCGTCAGGGTGCTTGAATACTCATCGACAGCGTTCAAAACTATGTTGATAGCTGATGCCATGCGTCTATCTCTCCATGTTCATACGCGCCACTCTCAACGCCATGTCGTCAGGGCCACGGGCGAAAACCTCGGCAACGCTCACGCCGTCATTGATTGCAATAGTAACGGCTGCCCTCAGAATTGAATCATCGGACAGCCGTTGAGTCAGTTTTTTATTTTGTCCGGGGCCAGCGCAACGCCGAATAGATCAGCGCTCTGCATAACGGCGTTGAAAAGCTGAAAATACTTGATACCGTGGCCGGCCTCAAGCTCTGCGACCTGTTCGGCGGTAAAGTCTACCAGGCAGGCTTTAAACAGCGCCGCCTGAAATTCTTCATTGTTCGCCGATGCGGTGCGAAGCTGAAACACGGTCTTGTGGTCGGGCACTCTGCAGCGAACGCAGGCACCCCACTCGGGCACCTGCACTTCGACAACAGAGGCTTTGACAATATTCAGCACGTCAGACGCGCTCAAACACTTGTTTTTAGCCTTTTTCATGCGTTACTGTCCTGACCAGTAGGGTCTGTCCTGAATGCTGCCGGAAAGCTGCTGAACGATAAACGAGCCAGGCTCAACAGTGATGCCGCCAGCGAAGCTGCCGACAAACAGGAAATACTGACCGCTTGCAAGTTCGAGCTTGACGGCGGCGTAGCCCTGGCGGTTATAGATCGCGTCAAGTGCTTTTGCGTCGGTAAAAAGCTGATTAAAAGTGAATGCCCAGTTATCAATCTGAGACTCAGACGGGCCGCCGGAAAATGTAACCGCTGAAACGGTCGAGGTATTCGGCGTGACCGACCACTGTTGAGCATCGCCAACAACGGCCAGCGCGGTTGATTCCCAGTATTTGCCAGTGAATTTCACATCACGAGCAACGGCGCCGACGTGCAGCGGTTTAAGGGCCTCAGAAATAACAACGCCGCCGATCGACGGCACGAGGCGGTAACTGATGCTGGCCCATTCGCGGTCGGTGTATTCGATTTCATCGCTGGTGATAACGCCTGCAGTAGAGTCGAGCTTGAGATAACATACCAGCAGTTTGTCAGTAGCAATCAGGGGTTTCTGACCAGCTCCGGTGCCGTAAGTATCTACAAGACCAGCCTTGCCGGTGCCGGCTGTCGTGTCGGTGCCTGCAACTGCTGTTATTTCGCCTGTGGATTCGTCTACCACGATTGCAAACCAGGCCGCCTGCGTTGATGCCGGGCGGACGATAGATGTTGATGCATCAGCGTCAACTGCAACAGTCGCATTATCAACCAGGATTGAGCCGGCACTTGTTGCGATTTCGTTTGAAACGGTGCTAGAAACGTCGATACCGTCGAGAATGCCGTCGATGAACGCCTGAGGATTTGCTGCAGGACGGCTGTTAATCATTTTGCGAGCGCCCAGCAGATAGACGCGATTTGCAAAACTTTCGCCGTTGTAATTATAACTGGCCTGTTTAGTCAGAGCCAGAGCTGTGGCCTGTGTCCCGTCATTGAAAGACAGCGAAACTTTAGCATTTTTTCCGGTTTGCGGAATGGTCGGAACTTGCATTTTTATTTCTCCTTTAAGCGTGTTTGCCTATAGTCCATGTTCGGGCCGCAATCCAGCCCGGAAATTCAGCGATACCGATGCTCGTGCCTTGTTCGCTGATGTAATCCATGCTTAACTGCGCTGATGCGTGAGTCACGGCGGCCTCGATGATCGAAAAAACCAGATCAGAAAGCCCCTCGATTTTACTGAATCCGTCAAGAGTGGTGATCTTGCCGCTTGTGGTTTCTGTTGATTTCTCGCAGTATACAGCGGTTTCGAGGTCAAAATTAACGATCAGCGCCCGGTTTTCGGTGGGTCTCGAATAGCCCTGAATTGTCAGCCCAACCCACGGCGCTTTGGCGATGCTGGGCGGGTTTTTGGGGTCGATGTGGACGTGAACGCTGATAGATTTGCCGAAATTAGTTTGACAATATGTCTCAAGCGCGGCGTTTGTCGCGATTGCAGAGGCGATAGAAGCGAGAAGCGTTGAAAGTGTTGTCATTAGTCGCGTGCCTCCAGCTTGCCGGTTAAAATGTCGATAAATGCCGATTCATAGAGTTTGTCGGGTGGGTTTTGCGCCTGTATCGGGTCGATTAGTTTCCTGATGGGCGACGTCAGAGACGTGCCGCGACGCACGAAAACGCCTATTGACGCAAGATACCGTCGCGAGCTTTCGCTGATCTGCTCTGTGCTGCCGTCCTGGAATTGTCTCATTTTGTTTTGTTGACTGGCTTTTGAACTCGGTAAAATGCCAACTGTCACGCTGTCTTTATCGACCTTGTAACGCGTAGCCTTCGGCAGTCTGCCGCCGAGCGGGTAGGGCTGCGGCATTTTGATCGGCTTCTGAGAGTAGCCTACTTTTTTTGCTTTGCCGCTTTTCGTCATGGTTGCAATAGGTCTGTTTGCCCGTGTTAAATGCGCAACCGTGACAGATTGAGAAAGTCCGAGCCAGTTCGAATACTGCTTGTGTGCCGGCCAGCCGAGTTTGTTTTCTGTGTAAGCCTCAAGAATCCGCTTTCTCAGCCTGGCTGCAGTAATTCGCAGCGCTCCGGTTTTGGCGCTATTCAAAAAAGCCAGCGTTTGCTTCGCGTAAACCGCAGCGGCTGCAGGATTTGAGCCGATAGCGCGAGCAATTAGCTTTTCAAGCTCTGAGCCTGAACCGCTGAAGTCTGGCGTTATTTGGACGTCAAAAGCCATGTTATTGCCTCATTCCTGCCGGGCTGATGCGATTATCAGCCATTGCTGCAACTGTCACGGTATCATCATCAATACTGATGATCTGAGTGATGACAAACACGCCGGCCGCTATAGTGATCTTGCCGTGTATTGCCGGATTAGATACGCTCGCCCGGCTAATAACGATTGTCCCGCCAAGCCCGGCAGTGTTTGTCATTTCATTGACAAAGCCCTGCACGGCAGGCACTACGAGCACATTAGAGGTAACAGCGCCAGCGGGTGACGTGTAGCTACCCAGCTCGCCGAATTCGTCGGGATTCGCGAAAACAGCGGCAAAGTCTGCTGATAGTGCTTGCTTGAATGTGGTCATCGTTTGCGGGCTTTCCTCTTGTTATGTTTCAAAATGCTTTTAAAAAATCTGGCTCTTGCAGCTTTTTTGTCGATTGATTCCGCTACTTCTGCAGCCGTCCAGCGCCAACTATTTGGAAAGCTAGTTGAAACGCCTATCCAGCCGAAAGCCGGGTCGGGCTGCAGAAGAAGCGGTATCATCAACCGAGGGCGAATTTTACCACTGTTGCGGCGCTGGCGGCGGTTTCCCAGACAAAGCCGTTGGTGATAGTGGTAACGCTTGAACTGACGGCGGCGGTCACGGTGTTGCCGTCCGGGCCGATAGCTGCAGAGCTGCCTGCGGTAAGTTCGTTGCCGGCCGCTTTGGGGAATTCGACAACTATGTCAGCAATCTGCAGAGCCCCTTTTGAGCCCTTCGGGATTGCGTTAATTGCAACGCCTATTTTGCCATTGCCGATGTGGACGAGCTGTCCGGAGGCGATGTCTGAACCGGTGGAGTTGGTGTAGTCGTAATATTTAGAGTCGTGCTGAATTACGTTAAGCATGCTTGCTTCTCCTTTTTTATTCTTTGTTACCGGGCAACGATGCCGATTTTGCCGGTAGCAGTTGCCAGGGCGATGAAATAGATGGACGGGGTGCGGGTGTCGATGTTATCGAAAGTCACGCTTTGACCGTCTGCAATACTCGGATAGAGGCCATTAGCGGCCACATTTGCATCACCATAATACATTGTTGCATCTTTGGCGACCACCGTTATTGTTCTGCAGTTCGGCGGCATCGTGCCAATAAGGCTGGCTGAGCTGGTGGCAATGGTCAGATTCTGGGTTGTGACGGCTTTAAAGCCAGAGCTGCCGGGGCGCGTAACGACAGCGCCGATTGAGCTGTCAGCAAAACCGGTAGCCAGGACAATCGAACAGATGCAGAAGGCAAGCATCAGAGCCTGAATTTTGAGATTCTTCATTTTTTTACTCCTGTTAATAGGGCGCGAGTTACCCCGCGCCCCTTAAAAATTATTTGACAGCGGCTTTGACGGCGTATCTGTGTTCGATCGGTGCCCAGCCCACATCGACGCGGGCCATAACTTCGAACATGTCCGGGTTGCGGCTGTTCAGCCTGACGATTTCAGGGCGCTGCTGGCCGTTCAGGAATGCCACCTGAATGATCGGGCGCGATGCAAAACCGTAATAGTTTTCGTCGCTGTTAGCACTGAGACGATCTTCAACCGTGAGCTGCAGCCCGGCAGCAGTGTTTTTGATGCCAACACCGTCAACAACCATCATGGCGTTTTCAGTGAGAATGCGGGCCTGTTCTTCCAGTTCTGACGGCACAGCGATTCTGGTCAGACGCAGATTCATACTGTCAGTGGTTTTGAGGCCCTTCATCTGTCGAAGTTTCAGGCGAATAGCGGCGATACCGTCATTGCTCAGAGTTTTGGCGCTGGTGATCAGGTTGCCGTGAGCAGCGCTGAAAAGGGCATTAGTAGTGCCGTCGCCGAGGGTTGAAAGATTCGGGTTGCTGGTGATGATTCCCCAGACGCCGTTGCCGATCAGCTTGTCAGCGCCAACGCCGAACAATTCAAGAGCGCGCAGGAAAGCGCCGAGCCGATCGTTGATGATCATCTGACGGGTCATTTTGGCTTCGCAACCGTAGGTTTTAACCTGGTTTGTAGCGCCGTTTTCTCTGAAATCAACGGCTTTATATCCGCCGCCTTCGAGAACTTCTGAGAAGACCGGCACGCCGCCGAAGTTGGCAACGGTCATAACTTTGAAGTCGCTGACGTCGTTGTTGATTTCGACGATGTCGCGCCAGGTTTCTTCGCTGTTTTCATAAGCCATTTTCAGCTGAAGGTTGGCGACGTTGCTGAGAATGTTCGGGAAGTCGCTGCTGGCCATGGCACGCTGAATCATTTCGTCATCGCTCAGGCTTCTGGTGTTGACGCCGATTGCATGCAGACATTCTTCAACCACGCGCATGAGCGAGCGGCCACGAAACTCGTTGGCGCCTGCAGCGGGGTTTTCGATTTTGATATTGTGGCGCAAAGCAAGCCCGTGAGTAGCAGCTCTGACAAGTTTTTCGCCAGAGGTTTCGCCGCCCTCGATGGTGGTTTTCGGGGTGCTGATTGGAGCGCGTGAGCTTCTGAGATGTTCAAGCACCTGTTTTCTGGCGTCTTCAATGCCGACTTTGTCATTGATGAGCTTGTCGGCAAGGGTTTCAGCGCCGGGAACGGCACACATTGCGCGAATTTCCGACTGTCTTTCGAGTTCGACTCTGGCGCCGCGTTCTTCGGCTTCCTTGGTCGATTTCATCACCTTTGCAGCGCGTTCTTTGGCGTCTGCCGGGATTTCTGCATCAGATGCAAGCTCTTTGCACTGTGCTTCGAAAATGATCTCAAGCATGCTTCTCTGTGCGTCTGTCAGAGCGGCTGCTTCTGTGCCGATAGCGCGGCAGAACTGTTCAAAAGTTTTCTTCATGGCCTTAGCCTCCTGTGGGTTTTCGTCAGAGCTTCTCTGACTGGTTGCTGCAGCGCTCTGAGCGCTGGTTATTCCGTTTTTATCGCCGGGCTGATCTGCTGATTTTGCCCTGATTTTCGAAAACTGATCGGCGCCGATGGGGCAAAGCGAGCCTTCTGAAGGCTCCCAGTCAAGCGCAATTTTTACCGGGCCGACATAGCTTTTATTTTTTAAAACATAGGTTTCGCCCTCTTCGACATATACGGCTGAATAAACGCGATAACCGCCAGACAGGTCGGTTATATGGCCGTCTTCAACCTTTTCCATGGCGTTTTGACTGTCTGTGTCGCGTGCAAATACCAGATCGGCAATCAGTTGCCCCTGGCCGCCAACGTTTTCGGCTCTGATGTTGCGGCAACTGCCTAAAACGGCTTTTACAGAAAATGTGTTGTGTGTATCACAAAGCGGCATCTGAGCTGGGATTCTGCAGGTTTCCATAGGCAGAATCTCTTTTATCCAGCCGCGCTCCCAGTCATACATAAAAGTCGGGGCATCGGTTAATACTGCTGCTGTAACGGTTCTAGCGTCTTTGTTGAACGACTTCGGGCCGACCTTGAACACGCGGCAGAAGGAATCCTTCTCAATCTGGGCGTTTCTCGTGTCGCAGTTTTCGTATATTTCTTGCCAGTGCTTACGCTCTGCATCGGTCATTATGGCCGGATTCAAGCCCATTGCGCGGCAAAATAACTCAAAGTTCATCGTTTTCCTCGCTTTCCAACTCGGCAACCGCGTTATTTATAACGGTAGCTAAATCTTTTTCTTCCTGTCGTAATTCCTCGATTAATTCGTCATAATCGACGCCTTTCCGCTCGCAGATCATGCGTCTGGTAGTCGTTTTGTTCTCTAGCGCTTTGGCGTCGGCCACTTCTTCTTTTACCGCGTCCGCTGCGGGCAGGGCTGGCAGTGTAAAGCGGAACTGCTGATAATAATCACGGCTCTGCCAGTAATTCTTGAGTCGCAGCCCGTTAATGACTTCGGCATCCATCCAGTTCCTGACAACGCGATTGCAAAATTTTCTGATGATTAGACTTGAGTCGAGCCTAAAAAGCGCTCTTTCGTTGTTATTACCGGCTTTCAGCGTCGAGAAATTAGCGTTTGAAAAATCCCCGGTAAATGTTTCATAACTCATAGAAAAGCCTCTTGCGCCCTTCCTGAGATACGATTTGTCGAACTCGGAAAAGCTGCCCGTTGGCATTTCAGGGTTGACTGTTTTGGGGTCTTCGCCTGCGTTCAGATAGTTTACCCTGACGCCGCCGACGGTTTTTACTGGCACATGCTTGCCGCTTGAGTCTGGCGATGTCGGCAGGCCGATGATGTTGGCCTCTGCCGATGGTGACGTGATAAAAATGCCGTAAGCCGCTGCGAGACGGTGCAATTCCAGAATCTGGTCGGATAGTTCATTTTGGTCATAAAGCGCCATTATTGCGCTGACAAAATGACAGATACCGCGTGTTTCAGTGATTCTGCCGGGCAGGAAAACATGTATCACGCGTCGAGCGTCGATTCTGACCGTTTTATCGCCCAGGCCGGAGCCTGACGGATGAGCTTCATAAAAATGATACGCCACTGGCCGCCCGCGCTTGTTGAACTCAATGCCGCGTATCGCATAATTTCCGTTGCGCAAATCGCCGTCGATGCTGTCATTGAGCTGGTCAGGCTCGACCAGTTGCAGCTTGTACGGGTGAAATTCATCGGCTGACTCGATGACAAACAGCTCGCCGTCAACTTTTAGGTGACGATACACCAGCCGCTTGACATCATCCCACTGCATGCCGTTTATGGTGCAGTCCTCAGCCCATTTCCAGAACGCTGCTTCAAGTTGCCTGATGCTGTCGGTATCGCGTTTGCCGTCTTTCGTGATTATCCATTGTGGGTCTAAGGCAGAGCCAACGGTAAACGCAAAGCCGACGCGTAAAGCGTCGTTGACGAGCGGGTGATTGCGGTCGAGATCGCGCGACCTGGCAACAGCTGTTTTCCAGTCGCGACCAATTTCAAGATCGCCGGTTTTCATCTGGGGCGTCCAGAACTCGTTGTGGTGGCCTGAAATTACAGCAGCATCATAAGCTCTTAAGCAAGCGTGTTGACCAAGGTATTTAACAGCTGACGACGGGCTGACTAGGCCGACTACTTTTGCAATCGTCCTAGCAAATTTGCTGTAAAGGCTTTCTGATTCTGGCTTTCTGCTCATCTGCCGCCTCTGTCGAAAACAACTCTGACCGACGTTTCATGGCCAGATCGGCGATATAACTGATTTTCAACTTCTTTGATCTGGTTAGACAACCATGTTTCATCGACGCGGGTTAGTGTTCGGCCGTTAATACCATAGCTTTTGCCGGTCAGCAGAGCAGAGCGAGCCGCATACAATTCCGCTAAATATGCTTCAAGTTGGGCGGTCGTGGGCATTGCTTACCTCTTTTTTCCGGTTTTCGCCTTGCTTTTCAGTGGGGTCTTTTTTACCTGCGCTCTGTCTAATTCTACCCGCGCAGGTTCTGCCGTGTCAAATTTGTCTGGGCTTTTTCCAACCGCCCCGCCGCCGCGAGTCTGGAAACTGATGCCGCATTGTTGGCAATAATGCGACCTCGTGCCGGTTTTTGAGTCTGTGTGATTCGTCCGGCAAAATCGTCCGCAAAAATTACAGACGCCGCCCTTGCCGGGTATGTATTTTGCCGCCGCTTTGATCTGGGCCTTAATCCACGCTGACAGTTTCGGGCTTGCTTTTAATTTCGTGCCAATTTCTGACATTTAACGCCTCCATCTTCTGACTCTTGATCTTGCCGATTCTTCTTCGTCGTTTTCGTCTCTCGTCGCTGCTGGCGCTGGCTGCACCGGTTGCATGATGCCGACCGGCTCCTGAATTATGAACACGCCGCCATAGAGCTGCCTTGACGCCATAATCATCTGCATCTGCTCGCAGTCGAGCAAATGGTTATCCTGACTGCCTTTCTGCTTCCATGTTTCCCGTGTGCCTTCTTTCACTTTGTGCTCTGATTGCAGCTGCTGGAAATACTCCTGCTTTTCATCGGCTGGTATGTATGCTGCACAAATCGGGGTTTCCTCTTGAGCCTGGTTGATTCGCCAGAAAAACAGGTCTTTACTTTTGTCTGTGTCGATCAAAACAAGACGCAGGCCGGCCGGTAGCTTTTTCCCGGTTGGAGATGTAAAGATCGGTTTTCCGAATTTAAAATTATCTGGCAGGCTGCCGCTGAAACCTTTTGTCAGAAAAATCTGCACGCCGCGGCTTAGATTCTGGAAATACCAACGGTATACCCATTCTGTCGATGTTTCGCCGCTGTCTTTCATACCACCGCCAGTGTCTATTCCGACACGCCAGATACCCATAGGCCCGTGTTTGCTTGCCCAGGTTTTTTCGAATAGCACAAAATTTAGCTCCTGCTCTGAGCTTACAAAGCCGTGCTCGATCTTCCAGCTTGTCTCTGCAGCCGACCAGGCGCGAATAACATACCAGAAGCCGTATTTCTGCACGTCAACCGTTGCAATCAACGCAACCGCGTCATCTGGCACGGTGCCGGACTGATAGTCCAGCTTTGCGCGTGCGATAAATCCCTCGTCGGGCTTCTTGACAATTTCCTTAAAATATAAGGCAAGGGCGTTGTTGTAGAAGTTCTGCAGTTTTTCCGGGTCTTCTTTGCTCTCCAAAAATTCCAGCACGAGCGAATACAATGAGCCTGCCGATCTGACCTCATGAATTCGCCATATCCATATAAATCGCTTCTCTCCCTCGATTTCGACGCGTTTGTTAGGATGGGCGCTGCAATGCTGCATTGCCCGGTTTTTCTCCTCGGTAGTCCACAACGCGCCGCAAGAGCCGCAGCAATAACGCGCCGATCTGGCCCGCTCGTATTTGTTTTCAAGTGAGCTGTCGAAATGAACATAACCGCCCGGCTGCGTGGTTCCGTCGGCGGCCAGATAGGTTTCGCCTTTAAAAAAGAAAAGCGGCTGGCGCTGGCCGCAATGCGAGCAAGGCACGTGAACAAGATATGTGCAGTCTGCATCTTCTTCGATCTGGTGCATTCGGTCGCCCTCGATCGTGACCGTGCTGGTAATTATGCCTTTACGATCGTCAAAGCCCTTCGCCCTATATCGCAGCCTGCCGACCGGTTCGCCCTCTTGAGTTTTCAGATTATAACCAGGTTTTGTTATTTCATCGGCGGCGTAATCTCTGGTTGACGATGATGCGATACTGGCAATGGATGACGCCCACGCCATTTTCACAGAGCCGCCGGTAATTAGCGTGGTGCCTTTTTTTGTAGTTTGCGATTTAATGCCCTGAAAACACTTTGCAGACTCAAAAGCATTTTTAAAACGCAGCATTGACATTTCTTCGGCCGTGGCCTGATCTGCCATGCAAAAAATACCAGGGCCTGGCCTTTTGTATTGTCTATAAACAAACCAGCCGACAATAAACGTGGTCAATCCGATCTGTGTTGATTTGCGGCAACAAATCTCTTTGATTTTCGGGTCATCGAGCCAGTCGGCCAAAATCTTAAAAACCGGCACCAGTTCGCGGGGATAAAGGCCCACAACGTCAGAATATTCTTTTGAAAGAACAAAATATTTCCCCAGCCAATCCCAGAGAGAAATGTCTTCGGCCGGTTTCCAGATCTGCAGTTCTGCTTCCGAAAAAATGGTCATTTCTTTTTGCCCGCCTTTTTTTTCTTGGCTGGCTTTTTGGGCTGGGCTTTCTTGATTACCGGTGTAAATTTCCCGTCTCTGGCGTAGTTTTCGCGTAATTTCCTGTTATAAGATTCGACCAGGTCGCGAATTTCCTCAGCCGTTTTATCGCAAAGCAGGCTGGGAAAAACTGATATTTGTGATTCTAAGCCTCTCACGACTTCGATCAACCTGGCGCACCACTCTTTTTCTACCTGGTCGCGGGCGATAGATTCGCCGATCAGGATTTTAACCGCGTGCTCTTCTCTGCTTGCCTTGGCCTGCCAGTAGCGTTCGCGGGCTTTTTCTTCTTTATCGCTCGACGGCTTGTTGATGTTTTCCAGCCACCAGGCAAAACACTCGTGGAGTCGGTATTTTCCATCTGCGGCCTCTGGCATTCCTTCAGCCCGCCAGTTCCGAATAGTGCGGTCTGTGACGCCGAAAAGCTCAGCAACGGCTGAGCCGGTGCAAACTTCGCCGGTGATGCTGGTTATAGCCTTTTTCGACCCCATGACAATACTATATACTACTTTTAGGAAAACGGAAAGGTGAATTTTCAACGGTAAGTAGCAAAAAAGGGCGCCTCCGGGCAACAGATCGGAAGAGCA
>JAKQKW010000491.1 GCA_029560455.1 Candidatus Rifleibacteriota bacterium | reverse complement strand
TGGCATGATTTTGTTGCAAGGTGGTGCGGGTGGCGGTAGACTAGGCGGAGAAACAATCTATACGGAGGGAATATGGAAATCAAATTTGGGACATCTGGCTGGCGTGCGATCATTGCTGACGATTTTACCTTCGAGAATGTTCGCATCTGCTCGCAGGCGATTGCCGACCATCTCAAGAGCATCAACACCACGCAGGGCGTCGTAATTGGTTCTGACGCGCGTTTCATGTCGCCGCGTTTCATGGAAGTCGCTGCCGAAGTTTTTGCCGGCAACGGTATCAAAGCTCTGCTGTGCGTTCGCGACACCCCCACCCCGGTCATCAGCTTTGAAATTCTGCGCCGCAAACTGGCCGGCGGCATCAATTTCACCGCCAGTCACAACCCGCCCGAATACCAGGGCCTGAAGTTTTCGCCCGCCTGGGGCGGCCCGGCATTGCCCGAAACGACAAAAGACATCGAAAACCGCGCCAATGCGATCATGCAGAAAAAAGGCGAAGTCAGGCTGATGAAGCTTGCTGAAGCTGAGAAGGCCGGTCTGATCGAGCGCATCAACCCGATGGAAACCTATCTCGACGACCTGCGCAAAAAGATCAATTTCGAAGCGATCAGGGCAGCGAAGCTCAAGATCCTCGTCAACCCGCTTTACGGCACGGCCCGCGGTTATCTCGACCGCCTGCTCAAAGAAGCCGGCTGCGAAGTGACGGTAATGAACGATCACCTCGACCCCTATTTCGGCAACCAGCCGCCCGAACCGTCTGAGTCGCATATTCCCGACATGATCGAAAAGATGAAGCACGGTCATTACGACCTTGGGCTCGCCACCGACGGCGATGCCGACCGCTTTGGCGTGCTCGGCCCGAAGGGCGCTTTTTATGAACCCAACCAGATTCTCGGCATGGTTCTCGATCATCTGAAAAACACCCGCGACTGGAAAGGCGCCGCCGCCCGCTCGGTAGCGACCACGCATCTCGTCGACGCGGTAGCGAAGTATCATAACATCGAGCTGATCGAAACCGCCGTCGGTTTCAAGTTCATCGGTGATCTGATCGCCCACGACAAGATCGTCATGGGTGGCGAAGAATCGGCGGGTATGAGTATCCGCGGGCATGTACCTGAAAAAGACGGTATCATCGCCTGTCTGCTGGTCGCCGAAATGGTCGCGATGCAGAAAAAGCCGATCGCCCAGATCCTCTCTGACCTGTATGCCAAGGTCGGTACCTATCTGACCCGCCGCCTGAATTTCAAGCTGACTGAAGAAGAAAAAGCCCGCGCCATCGCCAACATGAAAAACGACCCGAAGACGGTTGCCGGCTACAAGGTCAGCAAAGTCATCAGGGTTGACGGCACCAAATGCGTGCTCGAAAACGACGCCTGGGTGCTGGTGCGTTTCTCTGGCACCGAACCGGTAGTGCGTTTCTACGCCGAAGCCCGTGACGAAGCCACTCTCAAAAAGCTCTGCGCCGAAGGCGAAGCTTTCGTCAAGGGGTCCTGATTCACAAGCAAAAAAGGCAGACGCTTCGGTGTCTGCCTTTTTTTTACGGTTTGGCGGCAGTGGGTGACGGGCTTGATTTTAGCGGGGATTTTGCCGATACTTATAGTAGAGGAACAGGAATTATGTCTGTACGCCCGATCGATATCAAGACCAATCTTCTGGTAACCGAAGACGCCAGCAGGCTGCGTGAAGCGCAGAAGGCGCATGAGGCCGGTCAGGCCGAACAGGTTGCCCAGAATCGCAACGCCGCCAACCAGAAGACCGAAACGGTACAAAAAACCGAAGCGGGCGAAGGTGCAGTCATAAGAAAAGAAGACGAGGAAGCGGAAAAGCAGGGAAAACAGAAAAAGGGCAAGGGTACCCCTGGCCAGAAACCCGAAGAGGAAGAAGAAAAAAAACTGCCCGCGGCCAAAGATGAAACCCGCGGCTTGAAGATCGACCTCAAGGCCTGACATGAGAAGGCCAGCGTTAAAAACGCCTATCGCAAAAGCTTTTTCCATGATGCTGCTGGCAACAGCTTTCGTGTTACCAACCGGCACGCTGCACGCAGGGCACGAAGAAGATTCCTGGCTGCTCAACCGTCAGGGAATGTACAAAATCTCGCAGGGTGATCATGAAGCGGCAATCAGGGATTTCGAAGAGGCATGCCGGTTGAACCCGTTCAACGACACGGCGCTCGCGAATCTGGCCTGTGCCCGCAATAATCTCGGGGTCACTCTCGCCGCCCGCAAGCAGTTTGCCGAAGCCATCAGACAGTTCGAAGCCGCCCGCGCTCAGAAACCCGAAGACGTGTCGATAAGACTCAATCTGCTGTCGACTCTGGTTACGGTTAAAAATTCGGCCGCGGTCGAGCGGGAAGCCCGCGAACTGCTGAAATTGCGCCCCAACGATGCCGAACTGATTCTAAAAATTGCGGCGGCCTACCAGAAAACCGAAAATTCAGGGGCTGCAATCGTAACCCTGCAGGAATTCGCCGAGCGGCAGCCGGGCAATGCCAGAGTGCACGGCATGCTTGGGCGCATGCTCTATCGCAACGGTGAACTGCGCGAAGGCGAGTATCATCTGCGACGCAGCAGCGAGATCAACCCCGACGATGCCGAGACGCTGAAATTTCTCGAACGGCTTGAACGCGAGTCAGCGGTCGAAAAAGACCTGCAGCATTACACCAGCGTGCATTTCAGCCTGGCCTGCCCGGCCTCATACCCTGAAGAATGGGCAGAAAGCATTCTCGAGTTGCTCGAAGACGCTTATCAGAACGTTGGTGAGCGGCTGAACTTTTTTCCGGCACAGCGTTCGCAGGTTCTCATAATGCAGACCGATGCCTTCAGAATGGTGCATGATCTGCCAGACTGGGCCGGCGGCGTCTATGACGGCCGTATCAGGCTACCGATGCCGGGCAGTAACGTTCGGCCCGAAGCACTTATGGGCGCAGTAAGACATGAATATGTGCATCATGTGCTTTTTCTCATGTCATCAGGCAACTGCCCGGTCTGGCTGAACGAGGGACTGGCACAGCTTTTCGAATACGATGCCGGCAACCCGCAGAAATATGCAGGTCAGAATCCGGACAATGCGGTCAGTTCATTGCAGGATATCGACGCCGCATTCAGAAGCAACCCCGACCGGCAGCAGGCGGCAGCGCTCTATCGCAGTTCTCTGATTGCAACGGCGCGGCTCGTCGAAGAATTTGGCTGGCAGAGGGTTTCTGAGCTACTGAACAGTCTGGCGACCGGCAGCAGTATCGACAGTTCGAGTCTGGAAATTCTCGCCCTCGACTACCACGAGTTCGAAAAGCTCTGCCTCGGCACAGAGAGCTGAATCAGGGCAGAAACATTGGCGCACCGAGCATACCGCGCCACATCATGGCATAGAGAACCCGCATGATCACTTCGATGAGCAGCAGAAAAAGCATCGGGCCAAGATCGATGTAGCCGGGCCCCATCGGTATCAGCACCTGAAAGCGGCGCAGCACCATATCGATACGGTCGGTGACCGGCTTGATTGCCGGCGGCAGGCGGCCGGGCATGACCCAGGTGAGAATAACCCTGATAAAAACCACAAGTTGAACGACTCGCAGCAGTTCGATAAGCAGACGCAGCATCATTTTTCTCCGGTAAAGAGGGCGGTGCCGATACGAACCAGAGTGGCACCTTCAGCAATTGCAAGGTCAAAATCGCCCGACATGCCCATCGACAGGTGCTGCGGGTTCCAGGCGCGCCCCTGCAGGCTGCGGCTGGCGGCAAAAAGCCCGGCCAGTTCGTGGAAACAGGCGCGGGTGGTTGCAGCGTCGGCATCGAGTGGCGCCATGCCCATCATGCCGCGCAGGTCGAGGTGTTCACTGTCGCGGAATTCTCTGATGATATCGAGAATTTCGTCACAGGCAAAGCCCTGTTTTGCGGCTTCGCGTGAAATATGCACCTGCAGCAGTGCCGGGCAAAGGCGGCCGGTTTTGCGGGCCCAGGCAGAAAATTCTTCGAGCAGTTCGCGGCGGTCGAGTGAGTGAACCAGCCCGGCGACCGGATAGACATACTTTATTTTGTTGCTCTGCAATGGGCCGATAAAATGCCAGTCGATCGACAGGTCAGCAAGTTCACGGGCCTTGTCACGCAGCATCTGCGGGCGGTTTTCTGCGAAGTCGCGCTGCCCGAGAGCATGCATGGCCCTGATTGTATTGCTGTCGACGGTTTTGGAAACAGCGACCAGACCGACCTGATTGCGATCGCGGCCGGCAGCAGCCGCTGCAGCAGTGATCGCAGACTGAACTTTCGAAAGATTGGCGGCAAGAGACATGGCTTTTCCTGTTACTTTTCGGGGCGGGTGCGCATGCGCAGCACGTTGAGCGAAACGGGCCTGACGCTGAGGCGGTCGGCGACGGCCGGCACATGGGTGATCTGCAGTGAACCCGGGTCAGTATTATCGACCCAGCGCTGCAGGTTGCCACCGATACAGGCGCCGTGAATCCTTATTTTCAGGCTTTCGCCGCCGAAAAGGCGCCGGAAGGTAATGGGTGTGCCCTGCTGCGGCCTTGATTCGGCGCTGTAAACACCGGCACCCGGTTTGTAAATAGCTGCGCGGATCAGCCATTCGCTGGCAGCGCTGATAAATTCAGGGCCCGGATTCGACTCTTTGATGTAGTTTTCAAGGTCGACGGTCGAAAGGGCAGTGCCTTCGCCGGCGATCAACAACAGATTGAGGTTCGAGTCGATGTTGGTCGGGCCGGTAATAAAAATGTGGCCGGGGGTGACGATTACAAGATCAGAGCCGATATCGCCGCGCAGGTAGACCGAGCGCTCAGAGAAAATCAGACGGGCGCCCTGCAGATTTGCGGCGCTGATGTTGTTGAAACCCTTGAAACGCATGTCAGTCGAGAGAACAATGTATTTTTCGTCGAGTTCGTCCTGTTCATAGCGGGTCGAATTCGGGCCGCGGTAACTGTCAGAAAACAGATGCGCCTCGCCCGGGTGATAATCGATTTCGTGGGGTTTGCCGTTGAGAAAGCCCTTGCCGTCGGCATCGATGTAGATACCGCGGCTGCGGCTCAGAGAACGCAGATGATCAAAATCAGGCCGCCAGGGTGGAATAAACGAGTTATAACCCTGGGAATCACGATCAACAAAGACATCAGTCGGGTTTTTGCCTTCGAGACTGTCGACGGCCTGCTGCATGCGCAGGCTCGAGTTCATGGCGACGGCGTTGTTTCCCTGCTCGATGCGGGGCTGACTGGTGCCACGGCGATAAAAATACATGGCGGTCTGCACCGGACCGGCAAAGGTATGTGAATCGACAATAACCGGGGTTTCGCAATAAAGGGGACCGCGACTGGGTGATTCACCGGCGCGGGCGAAGCGGCGGCCGTAATTGTATGGCAATGACGGAGTATTGCTGGCAGCGGCAAAGGGGTCACTGCCCTCTGGCGCGAACATTTTGAAAAGCAGAACCGGGTCGTGGCAGACCCCCTGGCGGTTAAGCCAACCGGCATTGAAGACTGTAGCATTGGCGCTGACGAAATTGTCGAGCGAACCGGCGGCTTCGACCCATGACTGAATCGGGGTGCCGTAGTAATGTTCGTCGAGGCTGCCGAAAACTCCGAAACTTTTTACAAGGTCGTAGAGCTGCACGACCGCCGAGGTCGAATAGCGGTAGCGGCTGCAGCGGCCTTCGCTGAGAATCTGATACTGCAGGCTTTCGTCGAGCAGCGGCGTAGCCGGGTTATCATCGGCAAAGACCCTGCGCACCGAAATGATTCGAAACCAGGCTTCGGATTTCTGGCCAAACTGCACCCAGGTGTCGGTTTCGAGGCGATCGGCGAAGAATACGGCGGTAAGGGCGCCCGGGTTGGCAGCCCGGTCAGAGGCGGCAAGCGCCGCCCGCATTTTTTCGACGGCGTGGTTGATACCCGACTCGGCAGCAAGGCGGGCCTGGCGGCTGGCAATGCGCATCATGCCGAGATCGCGGTCAGCACGGTAAACTCTGACTATCAGAGCCACGACGAGAACGACGGTAAAGCCGATCATTACAAGGATCGGCAACAGAGATTGTTTTTCGTCGGGTATGCGGTTCATTGGTTTCTCAGTTGAATTACCCGCGTAAATTCACGGGAAGTAACACTGCCATCGGGAGAATCGGCCTTGAAGCTTATTTCGAGGCGACCCGGGGAAACCCGGGTGAATTTTCCGTCTCGGCAGTTGGTGACGAGCGGGTTGGTGAAACGCCCGAGTCTTTTCATTCCTGTGGTGGCAGCGGCATTGCGTGTCACATAGGTCAGCGAGCCGTCGGCAAAAACAAAACCCTCTTCGAATACCGATGGCACAAGTGCACCGGTGTCGCCGGCCGTTCGGAAAAAGCACTCGCGGGAAGAGCCGTTGAATGGGTGCTCGAACTGCACCGAGTTGGCAATTTCGTTGCTGACTTCATCGAGCATGTCGTTGATGTTCTGCACCCAGGCGAATTTCTGCTGGGCACGTTTCATGTCGTCAGAATTGAGAAAAAAGAAAAAGACCGAAGCACCGCCGGCTACCGCAAGAAAAACGGTGAACAGGGCGATTTCCCAGAGTGTGATACCTTTCCGGCCGGTTTTAATGTTCATGGTCTCGTTCTCGCGCGCAGATATTCAAGACTGAGGTTCTTGGTCAGCGGAAACATGCCCCATCTGACCTGAGCACGTACCAGCACATTGGCAGGGAATTCGGGGTGCGGCAGAATCTCGACGCGGCCGACCAGGCCGAGATCTTCACAACCGGGTACCGGTTCGAACGGACTGTTGTAACTGCGCTCGAACGGGCGGCTCAACGCGCCTTCCATGAGGTTTTCGAGGGCGACCGAGGCCCGCAGATGCGCGTCTGATTCGAAGACCGGTATGGCTTTGATTGACCAGAGCTGCACGAACGGCCAGAGAAAGAACGTGGCGATGCCGACATACAGCAGCTTCTCAAACATCGATCGGGGCGCTGAGTCTGACATTTTGTTCCTCTACCGGTTATTTCAGAGAATACAGCCCGGTTAAATCAGTTCAGGGCTGAATACTCGCGCAGTTCTTTCATGAATTTCTCGGCCATGACGATCTTTTCTTCGTCTTTGGCAACCTGAACGTAGCTCTTCCAGGTATCGATGGCTTCATTGTGCATGCCCAGACGCTCGTAGATAACAGCGAGGTTATAGAGCGCCTTATCGAGGAACGGATCCTGTTTGAGGGCGGCCAGGTAAACATCGATGGCTTCCTCGTAGCAGCGTTCCATGTCGAGCAGACAGGCGAGGTTATACAGGGCCTGGGTGTTGCGGGGGTAAATATTGAGAATGTCGCGATAGGTGTCCATGGCGCCATTCACGTCGGATTTGCGGAATTTTTCGTAGGCTTCGGTCAGGCGCCGCGACAGATCTGAGTGCAGAACCGGCATTACCCGGGCCTTTTTAGCCTTTGTGGCCGCTGTTTTTTCGGATACAGGGAGATTTGAAGCGTATTGTCTGTAATAATGGCGCACCTTGCGCACGTAGTTCTGGGTTTCGCGGAAAGGCGGAATGCCGCCGTGCTTGTCAACATTACCCGGGCCGGCATTATAAGCGGCGAGTGCCAGATCGACCTTGCCATTGAAGCGTTTTAGCATCATTCTCAGATAGTTGGCGCCGCCGAGAATGTTCTGGCGCGGGTTGAAGGAATCGGAGCAACCGACCAGGCGGAGATCGGAAGAGCGTCGT
>JAKQKW010000489.1 GCA_029560455.1 Candidatus Rifleibacteriota bacterium | reverse complement strand
CAAAGCAGAAAAAAAGCACCAGAGGTAAAAAGTAATGGCAAAAACCACGAAAAAAACAACCGTTAAAAAAGCTGCCGCCGTTGCAAAACCAAAGGTGTCACAGGCCGTTTCGGTGATTCCCGAATCCCCGCGCTTTTTTGAAAAACCAGAAACCTTCAATCAGGTAAGCCACAGTCTGACAAAGGTCGATGCCATGGGCCTCGCCTGCGGCACTCAGAAATATGTTGCCGATGTCGACTTTCATAACCTTCTGCACATCAAGGTTCTCGGCAGCCCGCACCCCCACGCGCTCATCAAAAGCATCGATACTTCTGAAGCAGAAAAACTGCCGGGCGTCGTCGCCGTTTTCACCTGGAAAGACGTGCCGCGGGTAATGCGAACTACTGCCGGTCAGGGCTTCCCCGAACCGTCGCCCTACGATAACTGCCTTCTCGACAACAAGGTGCGCTTCGTCGGCGACCGTGTCGCCATCGTTGCCGCCGAATCGCCTGAAATTGCCGAAGAGGCCTGTTCGCTGATCAAGGTTCAGTATCAGGTTCTCAAAGCAGTTTTCGATCCCGAAAAGGCCCGCGATAAAGATGCGCCGGTCATTCACGACGAAAAAGACTGCCGCGTTCCGATACCGATTTTTTACGACCCGAAACACAACCACTGTTCACACGTTGAAACCAGTGTTGGCGATGTAAAAAAAGGCTTCAAACAGGCCGACGTCGTACTCGAACGCACCTATTACCCGCACTATGCGCAGCATTGCGCCATAGAACCACACACCTGCATAGCTTACCTCGACGAAAATGACCGTCTGGTGCTGCGCTCTTCGACACAGGTGCCGTTTCACGCCCGCCGTATCACCGCTCAGACGCTGCAGATTCCGATAAAGAAGATTCGCGTCATCAAACCGAGAATCGGCGGCGGTTTCGGCGGCAAACAGGAAGTGCTGCTCGAAGACGTCTGCGGTCTGGTTGCCCTCAAAACCCGCCGACCATGCATCTGGGCTCTTACCCGGGCCGAAGAATTCATGGCCGCCCGCACCCGCCACCCGATGGTCGTCACCATTCAGAGCGGCGTCAAAAAAGACGGCACCATCACCGCAATTTCGATGCGCATCATCAGCAATACCGGCGCTTACGGCTCACACGCCCTGACGGTTCTCAGCAACTGTGGATCAAAGGTATTGCCGCTCTACCGCGTCGACAACATTGAATTTATCGGCGACACGGTTTATACCAACCTGCCGGTTGCCGGTGCTTACCGCGGCTATGGCGCCACCCAGGCGGCTTTCGCCATGGAATGCCAGATGGACGAAATGGCTGAAGCGATCGGCATGGATCCGATCAAATTCAGGCAGCTGAACCATATCAAAGAAGGCGAATCATCGCCGATCTTCAAGGCCCTCGGCGAAGGTCGCGAAGGCGTCGATATGTCGATCGGTTCATGTGGCCTCGACAAGTGTATCAGCGAAGGCATGAAACGCATCGACTGGGCGAAAAAATATGGCAAGCCCGGCACCGGCACAAAACGCCGGGGGGTTGGCATGTGCTGCCTGATGCAGGGCAGTTCGATACCCGAAATCGACATGGGCGCCGTGTTCATCAAAATGAACGAAGACGGTTCATTCAATCTGCTGCTCGGTGCCACCGACCTCGGAACCGGCTCAGACACAGTCATGGCCCAGATTGCCGCAGAAACCCTCGGCTGCCGACATACCGATATTCTCGTTTACAGCTCTGATACCGATATGACTCCGTTTGACGTCGGCGCCTACGCTTCGTCTACCACCTACCTCAGTGGCGGCGCGGTAATCAACTGCGCCAGCAAAGTGCGCGAGCAGATTGTTGCGGTCGCTGCCGATATGCTCGGCGAAAAGGCCCAGGATATCACCATCGAAGAGGGTGTCTGTTACGGTAAAGGCCGTAAAAACAGTGTCACCTTCGGCCAGATCTGCACCTATGCCATGTATGAGCACAAGCAGTTTCAAATCGGCGCCATCGCCAGCCATATCAGCCATGCCTCACCACCGCCGTTCGCCGCTCACTTCGCCGAAGTCGAAGTCGATACCGAAACCGGTGAAGTCAAGGTGCTCAAATACGTTGCCGGCGTCGACTGCGGCAATGCCATCAACCCGCAACTTGCCGACGCTCAGACTCAGGGCGCCGCCATGAACGGCATCAGCTACGCCATGACTGAAGAATTCATTTTCAGCGACAACGGCCGCATGCTGAACCCGAATTTCGGCAATTACAAGATCTTCAGCACGAAAGACATGCCTGATATAGAGACTTTCCTGGTGCCGACCTATGAAAAGACCGGGCCATACGGCGCTAAAAGCGTCAGCGAAATCAGCATCAACGGCGCGCTGCCTGCAATCAGCAACGCAATTAAAAACGCAGTCGGAATCAGACTGACCCGCCCGCCCTTCTCCGCAGAAAAGGTTCTCTCCGCCCTGAAAGAACAGGCGAAATCAGGTAAAAAGGCCTCTTCTGCAAAAGTCGAAGCCAGGAAAAAAATCGAAAAAACCAGTAAAAAAACACCGGTTGTCGCAAAAGCCACAAAGCCTGCAAAGGCTGAAAAGCCAGCTAAACAGGAGAAACGCAATGCCCGACGATCATAACCGCTCATTGCTGAAAAAGGCGTTGCTGGCGGCGGCAGTGGCTGTCTTTCTCAGCGTTCCAGGCATCAGTGATGCCAGAGTGCTTGCCGGCAGCGTAACTGAGCGCAAACAGAACAAAAAGATCGATACTATGCTCAAGTCAGCCCGCAAAAATGCTGATTCGGGCAAAGTTCAGAAAGCAATCGAATCATACTGGAAAATTCTCGAACTCGACCCAAACGAAACCTTTGCCTACCTTGAACTCGGTGAAGTTTACGTGAATCTGCGCATCTTCGACCGGGCTCTGGAACTGCTCGAACCCGGCCTGACAATGGCCGAACGCGAAATGGACCGCGACACGGTCTGCTATTATTACTGCATTCTGACGCAGGCACACCTGGGTTTGAATCAGATCGGTCAGGCCAACAAGGCCCTGATAAAGGCAGCCGAAGCGTCACCGAAAAACCCGATGCCGCGCAAGGTAATGGGCGATATCTATCTGGCCAACGACCGCGTTGCCGATGCAATGAAGGCCTACCGCAAGGCGGTAGAACTCGACCCCGCTTATCAGCCGGCCGTCGAAAAACTTGGTGAGCTGGTCGCAAAATACGGCGACAAACCACCGGCAAAGCAGCACGACAAGCAGGGCATCAAAGCCAAAGCCGAAAAACTGCCCAACCCCGTCGCCCCAGACCAGACGTCGCAGCAAACTCCAGTGAAACCGGCGCCCGAAAAGATCGCCGCGGTCACTCCCGCGCCAGTAAATTCTGAATCGGCAGCACGACCGGTTCCGGTTAAGGTCAACGAGGCAATTCCCGCTGACGAACCGGTACTGACCATGCCAGCGGCAAAGCCGGCTACCGGTAAAGTTTCTGAAGAAGAACCTGAAGCAGACACTCAGAATGAAACATCAGCAGCAGCGCCAGTGACGGCATCAGCATCTGAAGTTATCCCCGCAGCGACAGCTGCCGAACCGGTTGTAACTGCGCGGCCAACCCCCATGCAGACATCTGTAGAGCCGGTGCAAAATACCGACTCTGTGCCTGAGGCCGGACAAACATCAGAGCCGGCAGGGTCTGCCGGTGTTCAGACTTCTGCAGCAGCAGATACTGCAAGCCCGGCAACCAGCACAACTGCAGCGACTGCAGTGCCTGCGGCCACCGCAACCGCTCCGGTTGCAGGCAGTCAGAATGCAGATGCGGGCGTGGCATCAGCCCCGGCCGAAATCGAAGCCCAGATCGACAAACTGCTTGCCGGAACCCCCGAAGAAAAGGGCGTCGCGACCAGCTTTTTTGTCAAACTTGGCGAAAAAGGGCTGACCGAAATAGAAGAACTGCTTTATGACCCCGACCCCGAAGTGCGCGTGCTGGCTGTGCAAACCCTGCCACAATTCACGGCTTTCACACCGCGGGTAAAGACGATGCTGCAGGATGCCAGCGATGACCCCGACCCGATTGTACTTGAAGAGATAAACAAGGCCCTTCAGGGGCTGCAATAAACAGATAAGAGAAGCAAATAAAAAAGCCCGGCCGAAGCCGGGCTTTTTTGTTGCAATTCAGCGATTACTCATCGCCAAGTGGAATAACCGCATTGTCGAGATCGAGAGCTTCAGGTTCATCGACGTTATAGGCATGGAATACGCCGTTATACAGATCTGAATTTTCTTCGCTCAGGCCCATATTCAGCTGCACATCTTCTTTGATTTTTTCGAAGGCAAGAATGATTTCTTTGTAGCCATCGAGTTCATCATTGAGTTCTTTGAGCAGGTTCTTCGGGTGATAACCATCTTTGCTGAAGATCAGGAAGCTGCGACGTGAATCGGAGTTGGAATCGTCAGCAACTTCGGTGAAGTCTTCAACTTCGCGCATGTAAAGATTGGTGAATTTTTCCATTTCTTCGTAGGCGGGATAGATGTCTGAGAGCCAGTCAAAGAAGGTTTTGCCCTTCACATCGAGGAAAGTGCCTTCTTTGAGATACTTGGCGATATCATAGTTCTTGAATTCATTACTGAAATCGGCCAGGGCAGCGCGTTTTTCTTCGCCAAGCTCACGCATCATCACGGCAGTATCAAGATTCTTTTTGATTGTGGCAACCATCAGAACCGTCTCGGCAGCTTTCTGACTGACTGATACCGGGTCATAGGTGAGAGCTTTTTCGATGTCAGACAGATAGATCTTGATGATATTGCGCGGGGTTTCTTTGCCGTTGGCTTTGTTCCAGCGCCAGCCGAAAGCTTTCTGACAGTCTTTCATCAGATCTTTGTGCTCACGGTCGGGGTCGATGTTGTAGCATTCGACGAGACGGCCCAGGGCTTTGCGCATTTTCTGCGAATGTTTCAGGTGTTCGTCGCGGATAAAATCGACCATTTTGTCAGAATCTTTGATGCCGGCCTTGACCTGATCACGGGCAGCCTTGATCTGTTCTTTGAAATACATCATTTCTTTAACACCGATCTGGAAAGCATCAGCGTTGAAAGCTTCAATCAGCAGATCTTCGTTCCAGGCGGCGGTATCGATACCAACCATCGGAATATAGTTGAATGGTGACTGCTCGATGCGCAGACCAACAACGTCGAAGATGCCGCCGCGGTGTTTGTTGGCGGTGATCCAGTTCTGGTATTTCTTGATCAGAACGTAGTCGGGGTTGAAGAAAACTTTGAGAATATTGTATTCATCAATGGTTTTCTTGTAATCGCGTGACTGAATCTTGTCACCGGCCCAGCTGATGTAGGTCATCGGGTTGATGGCATGCCCGACTTTGCCCCAGAAGCCGCGTTTAGAAGCTTTGTCGGCTTCGGCTTCGGTTGGTTTCCATGACATGTAGTCGGCTTTCATCGACCAGAGTTCCTGCAGGCGTTCCATGCCGAAGTCGGGCAGAGTGAAGCCCTTCTGGCTGTAGTAGCTCATCAGAACACCCTGCTTTTCGAGCTCGGCGTAGACGCGCATATTCTTTTCCTGGATGGCGGCCTGCTCTTCATCGGCAGGAGTCTGAGCCTTGAGGAAATCGCCGTAGTTGCTTTCGGTGACGAGCAAAGCGGCTGCCTTTTCCTCGGCTTTCAGCTGTGCGCGGTTGTCAAAGAAAGACTTGAATTCGGGATCGTTTTCGTAGAGATACCAGTAAGAACCTT
>JAKQKW010000459.1 GCA_029560455.1 Candidatus Rifleibacteriota bacterium | reverse complement strand
AATTGAGCAAAGAATTCCCGATCGACGCAAAGCGCATTTACGCAACCGGCTTGTCAAACGGCGCCATGTTCTGCCATTGGCTGGCGGCACAGCCCGAAAACCGCTTTGCTGCGATTGCCCCGGTGGTCGGCACGGTCGGCGGCAAAGAACAGCGCGAAAAAGACATGCATCTGCCACCGAAGCCACAAACACCGGTATCGGTGTGCATCATTCAGGGTCTGATCGATGAACATGTGCTTATCGGAGGCGGCACGCAGAAAAAGTCAGTCACGGAAGCCCGCGAATTGCTGTCGGCTTCAGCCACCATCGACTTCTGGGTGCAGGCCAACGGTTGCGATAAAACTGCCAGCACCACTTTTGATCAGAAACTGCTGAGCACCGTGCATCACTATACCAATGGCCGCGACGGCAGCGAAGTAACCGCCTATGTGGTTCACAACCTCGGCCATGCCTGGCCGGGTTCGACAAGAACCCCGCGCAAGGGCTCAGACAAGCCGCCGCAGCAGTTCAAGGCCAACGACATCATCTGGGACTTCTTCAAAACCCACCCCAGACCCTGAGTCATTCTGAGAAAAAATGACTGCCACCTCGGCGCAACAACATTGCTGCAAATGATAAAGATACGATCAGCACAAACCTTGCCTCATAAAATATCCAACTGTCAGAAACCCTGGCAATATCAGCAAGGTGACGAGTAAAAATCGTGCATAACGTGTTGTACAGAGCATGTGTAAGAACCAGTGGCCAAAGGCTCCCTTCTGATAACGAGTAAACCAGCAAAAAACAGAAAAACATCGCCGGGTAGAAAATAAGCTGCTGTAGAATATCCTCCGGCCTCATCAGGCCAAGAACCATATGAAATGGAAAATGCCAGAATGCCCATAACACTGCCAGCAGAAGCAAAATTTTACTACCGGGGTAAAGTTTCAGTGCCCGTGGCAGCAGATAGGCGCGCCAGGCGATATCCTCGATAAAAGCGTTCACCAGACAATATAAAAATATCCCGAAAATGTGCCCCGAAAACGGAAGGGTAGTTAACTCAGGCCAGAACCCGGTCACATACCAATGGAAAGCTGCAGCAGCCAAAATTGGCAAAATTACGATGGTAAAACCGACAAAAAAAGCGGTTTTGTCTGCCGGCCATGAAAAAGCCCTGTGAAACCAGGTTTTAAGATCACTTCCTTCAAGCCAGAGACAGAAAATGGCAAGAAAACACGGCGCAGCGGCCAACAAAGTCATGGTGAAATCGTCAACCTCTTGAAATAATGGAACAATTGCCAGCACCATTGTTGATGCCAAAAAAAGATAAATCAGCGCAAACGATTTTTCCCGGGGCAGTCTACAAAATGAATCAAGACCCCAGACGTCAGCTGAATGACTGACAGGCAGGAAATCCTTCATGCAACAGCCCGCAACATCGATCTGGTTCTTATCATAATCACTTTTAACGGGAAGCAAGATTGAAGCTCAGCCGGGCAACCGGCAGCGCTTTTCGATCACGGTTTGCGGCGTATTCAGACAGAATGACTGCGGGGTCTGGCTTAACCGGCGCATCGTATATGATTCTGCCGTTGAAAACGACCCTGACCGGGCGTGCCAGGTTGAAATGCCCGGGCGTAACAGCCAACAACAGTTTTGCTACCCTTGAACCGGTAATTACGACCTCATTGCCCCTTTTTTCGGCTCTGATCGCGGCCGAAGGCACATCACGCCGGAAAAGAAACCAGCCCTCGGGCTGCGGCAGAATGCCGTGCAGGCGCACTCTTTTTCCGGGGCGGCTGACGACAAACTCGAATGGCTCGCCACACCTGGCGGCCTCTTTTGCCGCCTTGAGACTGAACGAATCAGTTATTTCGCAACTACCGGCGCGGCGCAGCACATCGCCGCAGCGCAGGCCAACCGCCTCGGCATAGCCGCCGCGGTCGATACGGCTGACCGTTATGCCTTCTTTGCCGCGAATGCCGGAGAAACCCCAGTTAATCGTCTCGTCGGTCAGAATGCAGTTGTGGTCGACATGCCAGTCGGCGGCCGGCCATGAACCTATTTCGGCGATCTGCAGCCAGCGACAGGTACCGAAGGCCGCATCGCCGGCTTCCCAGAAGATTCTGTCGGGCAGAGTATTACGCTGCCGGCGGCGCAGATATTGCCCGATCAGAGGCATTTCGCTGGCGTGATAGGCAAAGTCATGGCCGCCCTGCAGCTGGCGATAGAAAATATCGGCGCCGGCATGGCGTGCCATTGCGATAGCCGGTGCCATCTGTCTGGTCGGGTAATACTCGTCGTTGTCGGTAGTCACCGCATAAACCGGTGTCATTGCCAGATTCGGCGCATACAACGGCAGCTTGCCGTCGAGACTGCCGACCCCCATGTGCCCATTGAGAGCGGCAATTGCCGCAAAATCGTCGGGTGTCAGCATTGCATGCAGAAAGCCGCCTGAAGCGCCATCAGAAAATCCGCCAAGAAAAACCCGGTTATCGTCGATATTTACATGGTGCTTTACCGTTCTTATCAGGTGCCTGATGTTGGTCATGCCGGTGCTGTCCCACCAGGTGGCGCCTTCTTGCCCGAACGGAAAAAGCAATACCCAGCCCTGTGACCGAGCCAGAGCGAACCACGGTGACTCCCTGACCACTTCAACAGGGTTTTCGTAGACACTCTGGCG
>JAKQKW010000453.1 GCA_029560455.1 Candidatus Rifleibacteriota bacterium | reverse complement strand
GGAGCTGCCGGTTTTTGAGGCGCTTCTGATTTTTAAATCAGGGAGAAAATTGTGAAGATTTATTCGATTCTCAACGATTTCGCTTTTCAATGGATATTCAACCAGCCCGGCCGGGAACCGATTCTAAGAAGCCTGCTCAACGCCATTTTGCACCTGCAGGGCGCCGACCGTATTGTCGAAATTCAGTATCTTAACCCGTTCAACCCGGCGCGCTTTGAAGACCGCAAGAAAAGCATCGTCGATATCAAGGTTAAGGATGAACTCGATCGCTGGTATGAAGTCGAGGCGCAGGTTATCAGAGATCCGTCTTTCATCGAGCGCACTGCCTACTATGTTGCGACTCTATACTCCAGTCAGGCAAAGCGCGGCGAAGATTTTTCACAACTGACCAGCGCAACCGGCATCTCGATTTTGAATTTTCGGCTTTTTCCGCAATCGCAGAAGGTTCAGGAAATTTTCAGATTTCGTAACGACGACGGCAATATCATTCTCAAAGACACAATGACGCTGCATTATCTCGACCTGACGCGATTTAACCGCAAACACCCCGACGAACTGCGAACCCCGCTCGAAAAATGGCTGCACATGATGAAGTTTTCGCGTGCCTATGCTAAAATGAAGGTGGACCTCAATAAAATTTTCCCCGAAGATGAGGAAATCGCCATGGCTATTACCGAGCACCAGAAGATAAACGCCGACGAAGAACTGCGCCGCCGCATGGAAGACCGCGAACGCGAAGCATTCGATATAGCCGTCATCAGAGGCGCCGCTTTCAGGCAGGGCAAACTCGAAGGCAAAGCGGAAGGTAAGGCCGAAGGTAAAGCGGAAGGTAAGGCGGAAGGTAAGGCCGAAGGCAAAGCAGAAGTTAAGTTTGAGATTGCCGGTAATTTGTATAGACTCGATCGCCCGCTTGAAGAAATTTGCGCTGCTACCGGTCTCGGCCTCGATGAACTTAAAAAATATCTGGCAAATGTCAGCAAGACGTGACACTCAAGCTTTCCGGTGCTCCTGCTGGAAATTAGACTGCATTTGCTGCTGATTGTGGGGTATTGAGGTTATTCCTTGTGATTTTTTCAGTCTTCTATAGCGCGGGTGGCAGTTTTTAACTGCTGCCCGCGTTTGTTTTTGCCGGGCAAAGAATTTTTTCCCTTTTTTGCTTTTCGGTTGATTTACCTGTGAGGTCATTTGGGCCGACCGGATTAAATTAATCGAGGAGCATGAACATGGCACAGACTGTCGCTGATTTTTCCCAGAACGAGGGGCTGAAAATTTATGATTTTTACAATGACTACGTTTTTAAGTGGATCTTTGGGCAGCAGGTTAATGCGCGGTTCACGATCTGCCTGCTGAATGCGCTGCTCGACCTTCGCGGCGAGC
>JAKQKW010000441.1 GCA_029560455.1 Candidatus Rifleibacteriota bacterium | reverse complement strand
GCGACGTGGCGCTTCGCCGAGGTTTCCGGCGGTGAGCTGCCTGACTGCTCCTGATGAACAGTCAGACACCGAAACCTGCGAACAGATCGCCGAAATGCTGCAGACCATAGTCTCTTCGGGTTTGCGACTGGTCGATCGGCGCACCGGGCAGGCACGTGCCGCCGGTTATGGCGATATCGCCATCATCGTCAGCAGCATTAGAGGGCTGCCAAAAGCATTCGAAGATGCGCTCGCCGGCAGGCAGATTCCGTATCTGATGTCGGGCGGCTTCAGCTTTTATGCCCGCAGTGAAATCGAAGAGATTCTCGCATTTCTCAGGCTTTTGAACCAGCCCAATGATGACCATGCAGTTGTAAAAATTCTGACCGGGCCTCTCTATGGCCTGCAGGATTCTGAGTTGGCTGCCATTTCGTCGGCGGGCCGCCATGAAAAAGTGCCGCTGCTGCCGCATATTCTCGCTCAGAAAGAAGAGTTGCTGCCTGAAAAGGCACGGCAGTTCAGACAGCTTTTCGTGATGCTCAAAGAGCGCAGTTCGCGGCCTGGTCTGCTCGACCTTTGTCACACGATTCTTGAACAGGCTGGCTTTTATGAATACGCTGCGGCTCATAAGTCTGATCTTCGCCGGCTGCGAATGCAGAACAACCTGGGCAAATTTATCGGTATCGTGCGGGCTTTCGAGCAGAACGGGGTTTTCACTTCGCTGCCGGATTTTCTGCTTTATATCGAACGCATTCTGCTGGCCGATATCGACGAGGACGAAGCCGGTCTCGGGCTTGAAGAAGGCGACGCAGTCAAGGTCATGACGATTCATAAGTCTAAGGGGCTCGAGTTTCCGATTGTTATCTGCCCGTTTCTCAAACGGCGAACCTATCGTTCCACGAGTCGCATTCTTTTTGACCGGCAGCACGGCCTTATCGTGAATGACCCGTCGCTGCCTGCCGGAAAAGGCGCTTCTCCGGCTCTGGCGGCTTATGTTGAGCAGGACAGGGCGGCAGCCGAAGCTGAAGATCGCCGCAAGCTGTATGTTGCCTTCACCCGGGCCGAAGATCTGCTGGTCGTGATCGGCAGGCAGATTCACAGCCTGCCGCCGGAAGATGAGACCAAACCAACCGAGCCGCTGCATGATGTCTGCGAGATTATCAGCCAGAATCCCGAGCTCGGTAAGATTCTGCCGCTGCCTGAATGGCGCGGAATCATCGATTCGTGGCTGCTTAACGGTCATGAGCCGCCGATAGAGAAAAAAGTGCCGGCAATGCCGGTGCCTGAGCCGGCAGAGCTGGAAAAGGATCTCAGAGCCATTGCCGGTTTTATCAACCGCCAGACCAGCACGGCCGTTGCCGCAACGCACGAACAGGAAATCTATTCGCTGCAGGATCTCAGGCTGTTTAAAACCTG
>JAKQKW010000438.1 GCA_029560455.1 Candidatus Rifleibacteriota bacterium | reverse complement strand
TGGCATTTTAGTGCGATTGCCCCGGATCAGACGGTTTTATTTGCAGTAATCTGCGTAAACCGGGTGCCAGACTGCTGCTTCCAGTCTGTCGTTGAATTCTTCATCGGAAGCGGGCGGCGCGAGTTTTTCGGCGACTGCCTGCCTGGCAACTGCAAACGCTACCTCGGCTGAAAGCCGCCTGATTTCAGAAAACCCCGGAAGCAGAGAGTTTGGCGAGTCGTCAGCCTGGTTGAGGTCTGCCAGCTTCTCGCTGGCAGCGAGCAGCATTCCGTCTGAAAGCGAACTTGCTTCAGAGATGATCATGCCAAGCCCAATCCCGGGGAAAATCAGGGCATTGTTGCATTGAGAAATCTCGATTTTACGACCTGCGAAAGTCACCCGTCCGAATGGGCTGCCGGTTGCAATCAGGGCCTTGCCTCCGGTGAGTTCAAGAACCTTTTGCGGCGTTGCTTCGGCCTTTTCGGTCGGGTTTGACAGCGGCATGATTACCGGGCGCGGCGTATTCGAGGCCATGGTCGAGATCACTTCATCGGTAAAGGCCCCGGCTACGGTTGAACAGCCTATCAGTATTGTAGGTCTGGCATTACGAACGGTTTCTGTCAGGCTGATATGTTCCTGGTCGACGGTTTTCCAGCCGACCAGCTGCGCCGGTGTTTTGGCATAGGGTTTCTGAAAATACTGCAGATCGCTTTGTGAAGTCTGCAGCAGGCCGTTGCGGTCGATGAGGAAGAAGTTTTCCCGCAGTTTTTCTTCGGCGATGTTTTCACGGCAGGCGATTGCCCGGCAGATCTGGTCGGCGATCCCGGTTCCGGCCGTGCCGGCTCCGAAAACGCAGAAGCGGTGATCTTTGCCTGCGATGCCGGTCTTGCGGATGCCGGCAAGAACGGCGGCCAGAGCCACGGCGCCCGTTCCCTGGATGTCGTCGTTGAAAGAAGGGTGAAAAAGCCGGTAGCGGTCGAGCACGGCGCGGGCGTTGTCGCGGCCGAAGTCTTCCCAGTGCAGGAGGGTTCGCGGAAAATGCTTTTTGAATGCCTTTGCAAATCTGTCGATGAATTCGGCATATTGATCGCCGCTGATGCGGGCGTGTCGCCAGCCGAGATAGAGCGGGTCATCGAGTAGTTTCTGATTGTTGGTGCCGACGTCGAGCATCACTGGCAGAGTGCGGAACGGGTTAATGCCGCCGCAGAGTGTGTAGACCATAAGTTTGCCGATGGCAATGTCGAGGCCGCCGATACCCTGATCGCCGATGCCGAGCACGCCTTCGCCGTCGGTAATCACGATGATGTCGAACGGTTGCCCGGCAAAACCAGCTAAAATGCTGTCGATTCTATCCATGTCAGGGTATGAGACAACCAGACCCTGCTGCTGCGTGAAGTTGCTGCTGAACTTCTGCACCGCTTCGCCAATGGTCGGGGTGTAAATGATCGGCAGCATTTCGGCGAGATGTTCTTCGACAAAGGCGTAGAACAGCGTTGCATTGGTGCGGGCAAGCTGATTGAGATAAAGGTTCTTCGCAATTGCGGTTGGCTGATCACTGTATTGCAGCCCGACGCGTTTTTTCTGCTCTTCAATGGTTTCGATACGGTGCGGCAGCAGCCCGTGCAGGCCAAAAGCGGCCCTCTCAGCTTCCGAAAACGCCGTTCCCTTATTGTATCTGCTGCTCTGAAGCAGATTCAGCCCGCTCATCCCCGGGTTTACAGTTGATTTGCTCATTTATCAGCGCCAATGAATTCGTTGAATGTTAAGCCGATGTCCTTGGCTATTTGACGAAGCAAAATTGGAGAGATATCACGCCCTTGATGACATGGAACTGTTGTCTGTCGGCCATCATTGTGGCGAAACTGCTTATGGGAACCCTTTTGTCTGATTTCAACAAAACCAAGTTTTCCCAGAATCCGTATAACATCTTTAGCTGTTAAAATTGGCCCGAAAATCATCTTAAGCGACTTTTACTGACTGTGTTCCGACAAACTCTGAGTCAACAGAGGGTTCGCCATCCTCAAGCAACATTTCAACCACTTCTTTCAGGTTGCTATTGAGCTCTTCAAGGGTTTCTCCCTGTGAATGGGCGCCAGGTAAGCCTGGTATATAGCCAACATAAAGGCCGGTAGATTTACATTTTTCAATAACAGCAGTGAATACGCGCATAATTCCGTCCTGAATAATCTTGTTTATTACGCTCAACTCTCAATCTAATAATATCATAAATTGCAAAAATCTTTTTGAATGACAGAGGAATCATTAACTTGAGCTGGTT
>JAKQKW010000431.1 GCA_029560455.1 Candidatus Rifleibacteriota bacterium | reverse complement strand
AATCGCGAAACCAACCTCGGCAACCTTCTTGCCGATTGCTTCAAAGACCTGATTCCGGCAGATATGGCCCTGGTTAATGGCGGTGGTGTCAGAAGCTCGATTGCCACCGGCGTTATCACTGTTGGCGATGTTCTCAACGTTCTGCCATTCGATAACTATCTGATGCGTCTCAAAATGAGCGGTGCTTCGATCAATAAGGTTTTTGCCGAAGTCGCCAGCTTCTCAGGCACTTCCGGTGGTTTTGGCGGGTTTCTGCAGGTTTCTGAAGGTCTGCATGTTGATTATACCGCTGGCCAGCAGCCAAAGGTTCTGTTTAACGGCAAGCCCCTCAGTGCCACAAAGCTTTATACCGTCACCACCATAGATTTCCTGGCCGCCGGCGGCAATGGCCTGAGCGGCTTCACAGAAGCCGTCGACAACGAATCGACCGGCAAGATGACCGCCGATATTTTTATGAAGTATCTTGGTCAGATGCAGACCGTATGTCCGTTCACTGAAGGTCGCATCAAGACCCATTCAGGTGCCAAGAAATACAAAATGCCGAAGGGTATCGTAAAAAGTATTCCGAAACCCCGTTTCGATTAATCTGTAGTTGTTGAAAAGTCAGGCCGAAGCCCGCAGGCTTCAGGCCTGACTTTTTTCTTTTACAGGTTTTTTGGGGGTGGCCTTTTCGAGAAAATCTGACCAGCAGCCGAACCAGAAGCGGGTCACCGATAATGGCATATCGGCAAACAGCGTGCTGAGCTCGACCGTCGAAACGTGTGTGCCCCATTTGCGCGTGAACGGGTTTGAAAAGGCGCGTGAAGGCCATTCGCTCGCGAGTCGGGCGAGACCGGCGCCAACCACTACCGCATCAGAACTGGCATTGGGAGCTATGTCTTCGACCAGAGCGAGCAGAGCGAAAAGTGCTTTGCGGAAAAGTGCCAGTTCAGCCCGCAATCTCAGCCCGCCAAATTCGACCGCATGATCGAGAACGGCAAGACACCAGTCGAAGCCCGGAAAATTGCCCTGCCGGATCTGCGCAACCGCCCAGTTCGAGGCAGCAGCAAGCTTGTTGTCGTCAGTAGACAGTCCGAGTTGCGCCAGGGCCTGGGCAATTGCCTTTTCATCCATGCGCAGTCCGCCCATCAGCAGCTGCAGAATCGCAACCCGGTCGTTTTTAGGCAGTTCGACCGCCAGACTCCAGTCAAGAGGGACAATGCGCCCCTTGTCATCGAGAAAAATATTGCCGCCATGGGGGTCACCATGAAAAATCGCCCAGGTTTCCGACATCCAGAAAGGGCGCGCAATGAGACCATCAACAAGTTTCTCGACAATGCGTCGGCGCTCATTTTTGTTTGACTTTTCTTTTAACGCTTCGGCAAGCGGTCTGCCTTTGATCCGGGTCATTGCCGTAACGCGTGAAGTACACCAGGGGAGCAGTTCGGGCAGGGCAATCTCCGGGAAATCTCGGTAAAGCTCGACGGCCCGGCGGATATGAATCTGCTCGCGGTCAAGTCTTACCTCATCGGCTACCAGCAACGCTGCCTCTGAGAGTGGTCCGGCAAATTCAAGCACCGGCAGATTAAGTTCGTGGCAGATCTCTTCAAGGACTTTGCCCAGTTCCGGCCAAAGCTCAAGCTCTTTTTCAAGAGCCTTTTCCGCTTCCGGTCTGACGATTTTGAAAACGCCATCTATTTGCCGCCCTGCAGCATCGGTGAAGGTGAAAGGCATTACCACGGCAACACTCGCCTCTGCGAGCGGGTTGTCGCCTAAAGTTATGCCGTCGAGTCTTATGTTTTCGCGTTGCAGAATCGCCCTGATCTGTTCGACAGTCATGCGCGGTGGCAGAGCTTCAAGGCGCTGCAGACTTTTGCGCAGTTCTGTCGACAGACGTTTGTCGCGCGCCAGAATCTGGCCAAGCTTGTGCAGGGTAGGGCAGCGCCGCAGCACGGTTTCAAGTCTGTCTGCTGCACTTGCAAAAGGCCCAAGCCCCAGCTGGTCTGCGAGAATTTCCTTCTGCCGGTCTTCGCTCAGACGCCCGAGAAACCAGGCAAGGCCGCCTTTGACAAAAGGTTTCCACTTTTCGTAGCAATCCGGAATCAGATTGTTAAGATCAAGGCTCGCAAACAATGAAGTCCAATCCATAAAGGGGTACTGCTCCTCTGACAATTTATAAAGCTATTTTGCTGCAGCGCCGCAAAAAAGTCAATACCCTGCCCAAAAATATTTTGCAATGCAAAATTATTGGGGATGGAACGGTCTAGCATTGGTGATGCCATTGGTGTTATTTTTGTAGTAAAATTGCGCCAGAATCAAGGAAAGGATAAGTCATGAAAATATTCCATCTCAAAGACCGCCGCGGCTGTCTCGAAAAAATCTGCACCTGGCACCATAACGAGTGGGGTTACCTCAACCCGGGTCGCACCCTTGAAGCCAGAATCGAAAAAATGCGTGAGCACTTCGAAGGTAAAACGATTCCTGCAACCTACGTCGCCGAAATCGACGGAAAAATCGTTGGCTCTGCCTCGATTATCGAATCAGATATGCCCGAACGCCCCGAACTCAAGCCCTGGCTCGCCAGTGTCTTCGTTGACCCCGATTATCGCAAAAATCAGGTGGGCAGAACTGTCGTTCTGAAAATCATGCAGCATGCCCGCGAAGCCGGTATCAAAACCCTTTATCTCTACACCCCAGACCGCGAGCACTTCTACAAGCACATGGGCTGGAAAACGATCGAAAAACTCGAATATCACGGCGCCAATGTCACCTTGATGAAAATCGACTTCTAAACCTTCGCTCATTTGGGTTCCATAATGGGTAATTTTGCGTCATCCCTGCGTTTATGCCCGGAAGGGTACAGGCAGGGATCTCATGAATTTTAATACGACATATCGCTGATGTTGCTCTTATTTTGTGAAACAAAAATGCAAACATCGTGAAAAAAATCGCACTTTTGTTTATCTGTACCTCCAGATGTTGTAGAATGTACCGGATTTAAAATAGACCAAAAACAGGAAAGGTGGTTGCGAATGAGTCTTTCTGCCGAAATCAAAAAGCAGATTACCCAGAACATTGAACGCTTGACCGCGAAGGGTGCCGAATACACTGATGCACGCTTCTACACCCATGATGATACCGAGACCCTCCTTCTCTACGATGGAAACCTCGAAGCCAACGACACGACCTTCGAAAGTGGCCTCGGCGTGAGGGTTCTTTACGGTGGTGCCTGGGGCTTTGCCGCTACCAGCAACGTCAAAGAAATCGATGCCTGTTTCGATCAGGCCTGCAAAAACGCCATGACCGCCGCGAAACTCGTGCGTGTGCCGCTTAAAATGGGCAAAAAACCGGCCCATCGTGGTGCTTTTTCTTCACCTATCAAGCAGGACCCGTTCACTGTAAGCCTTAAAGAAAAACTCGATTTTCTCGGCGCCATCGATGCACGTCTCAAAGAAGACTGGATCATCAAGCGCTACGTTTACGCTGAATTCCAGAAAAAGAATATCTATTTTTTCAACAGCGAAGGCACCGAAGTTGAACGTAAACTGCGCAACGTCTTCGGCAAAATGATGATCATGGCTCTCGACAGCGACGGTCAGATGCAGCGCCGCAGTCAGGAACTCTTCACCACCGGCAAAGGCACCCGTGGCTATGAAATGCTCACCGACCCGACACTTTTCAGCGGTCATGCCGATCGCATCAAAGACGAACTTGGCCAGCTGATCAAAGCCGACGCCCTTGAATATGGCCGCCGTTCAGTCATCCTGCTGCCCGGCCAGGGCTTTTTGCAGGTGCATGAAACCATCGGTCACCCGCTCGAACTCGATCGTATTCTCGGCTATGAACTTTCTTACGCCGGCGGTTCGTTCGTTAATCTCGATTCTTTCGGCAAGCTTAAATACGGCAGTGACAAGCTTTCGGTCAGCGCCTTCGGCGGTATCGAAAATTCGCCCGGCTCGTTCGGTTTCGACGATGAAGGGTCACCTGAACGCGATTATCTGCTGATCGACAAGGGCGTTCTCGTAAACGCTCTCAGCTCCCGCGCCATGGTCGACGAAGCCAACCAGAAGGCTGGCCGCACCATCTTCACCGAAAGCGGCGGCGCCGCACGCGCAACCGCATTTTACCGGGCTCCGATCGACCGCATGACTAACGTTAACATTCTTCCCGGTAAAGACGGC
>JAKQKW010000424.1 GCA_029560455.1 Candidatus Rifleibacteriota bacterium | reverse complement strand
GTTGGTCATGCCGGTGCTGTCCCACCAGGTGGCGCCTTCTTGCCCGAACGGAAAAAGCAATACCCAGCCCTGTGACCGAGCCAGAGCGAACCACGGTGACTCCCTGACCACTTCAACAGGGTTTTCGTAGACACTCTGGCGCGAAACACCGCCATGTAATGCGACCAGCATCGGCAATGAGCGATAAGAAGCCATCTGCGGCGGCAGATAAAGACCCCATGGCCGGCGAACCCCATCGCTTCCGATAATATGATTCAGCAACAGAACTTCATCGTCAGATATTTCTGTTTTCGTGTCAGCAAGGTGATTTTTCAAACCGGCGAGCTGCTGATTCAGAAGCTTTCGCCGCCGCAGCGGCCGGCCGATGATAAAATCACGCAATGCCCGCCAGTCGGGCGCCATGGCTGCAGCGTCTTCAATTTCTGCCCGCGCCGGGTGCCCGTCTCTGGCGTCAACTTCAGCGAGCGAGGCAAAGCCCCGCTGCAACAACAGATCGACACTGGTCTGCCAGTCGTCAGCCCTCACCCCGGCCGCTGCAAGCAAAAAAATCACTATCAAAAGACTCCTCAAGCTTCGCCTCCTGCGCAGGTCTGCTGCCGACAGTCTAACACCCGCGACTTCTACCAGCAAGGATGCCCTTAGTGATAACAGAAAAATATTATAAACTTCAGACTCCAGAGCCACACCAGCAATGATGCAACCACAGCCTGTCATGCCTGCGAAGGCAGGCATCTTGCAGTTTGGATTCCGATCACTCCCTCTCAAAAGTCATGGCCGGCCCAAGTGATACGAAGAATTGATCATTTGCGGGGCAGGTGTTATCATTGGCAGCAAATAAACTTTGTGGAGAAACAGATGCAGAAATTTGCCATTGCCATCGGGCTGTTGCTTTCTCTTCTCTTTCTGACCGGCAGCGGCGTCAGCGCTGAAGCCGCCACATTATGGCGCCAGACCGGGCCCGACAAAGCTTTGCACACAGCAGATAACGCTGACGGCATACCAGAATCGGCCGGTATTTATAACCCGAAAGCCAGCTGAATGTCAGAAACCGGTAAAACTCTCATTGCCGCCATGAGTGGTGGTGTCGATTCTTCGGTAGCCGCCGCCCTCTTTCTTGAGCGCGGTTACAAGGTCATTGGCGTAACTCTTAAAATGAAAACCTGCGACGACAGCAAGGAAAAAACTAAATCCTGCTGCGGTCTCGACGACAATATTCAGGCACGCATGGTCGCCGAAAAACTCGGGATTCCGCATCGTTTTGTGGCAGTCAGAGAAGAATTTGCCGAACAGATTCTCAAATACGCCTGGAACGAATATAAAAGTGGCAGAACCCCTAATCCATGCGTTTTATGCAACCACTTTCTCAAATTCGGCGCGGTCTTGAGCCGTTTTGCCGCCGAACTGGGCGCTGACGGCATCATTACCGGGCACTATGCGGTGATCGACCGCGAAATCCCGGGCAAAGCCAGGTTATTCAAAGGCTCCGACACCGAAAAAGATCAGACTTATTTTCTTTCGGCGCTAACCCAGGACCAGCTGAACCATTGTTACATGCCGCTCGGCGAAATGACCAAACCCGAAGTACGTGCCATGGCCGCCCGCCTTGCCCTGCCGAATGCCGCCAAAAAAGAGAGTCAGGATGCATGTTTCGGCTACAAGGGCGAAACTTTTGCGCTGACGCTGTCGCGCTATTTCAATGAAAATCCCCGCCCGGGCGAAATCGTCGACGAGAATGGCCGCGTTATTGGCCGCCACGAAGGGGTTCAGTTTTTTACCATCGGCCAGCGCAAGGGCCTGGGCGTTGCTCTCGGCAAACCGGCTTATGTCGTCGATATCGACGCAAAAAGCGCCCGGGTAAAAGTCAGCACCGACCACGACCTGTTATTGACCGATAAATTCACCGCCAGTGACATGAACTGGCTCGATTTTGAGCACGACAGCCTCGAATGCGAGATTATGACGCGCTATCGCCAGCCATTACAGGCTGCAACCGTTATTCGCAAGGGCGACACCGCCGTGGTCGAACTTGCGAAACCTCTTGCCTCAGTGACTCCCGGGCAGCGACTTGCAATCTATAAAAACGGTCAGCTGCTCGGTGGTGGCTGGATCGAAAAAAGCTGACCTTACCATTTTGAATCGCGCCAGGTCTCGGGGCGCAGAAAAACGGCCAGAGCCATGATTTCGAGGCGGCCAGCCCACATCAGAAATGTGTATATGGCTTTGGTAAGCCAGTGAAGCTCG
>JAKQKW010000423.1 GCA_029560455.1 Candidatus Rifleibacteriota bacterium | reverse complement strand
CGTTGGAGTCAGGCTCACACCAGCTGGCCAGAGGTTGTTAACGCTTGTGGGCATTGGAATTGCGTCGAATTTGACCTGAATCGGGTAGCGCTGCTTTCCACCGCCAATCAACTGATTTACAAGCATGTCAGCAAAAAAATCAAGACTGGTGAGCTCTTTAAAGCTGCGCTCTTTGCCGGCTACTGAAATTTTCGGCATCAGTTTATCAACAACGCCGGTAAGATTTATATTAACAAGGGTGATTGGCCCAATTTTAACCGGAATTGAAAAGTCGAGCCATGACATATCTTTCGGGAAACCGATTTCAATCGGTGAGTAACCGCCACCTTCAAGAAAAGTTTTCACATCCGGGCGAAGATTCCAGGCGATGTCAACTCCCGGCACCTTGAAATCGGCGTAGTCTTTGCCTGGAGAGACGCGAAAAGCCTTGTCGATCTTAACCTTAACCTTAACATCATATTCCTTGGCGCCTTCGGAGGTCATATAAGCCACCAGGGTATCGAGTTCCTTGTTATCAACACCGTCTTGAAGATCTTCTTTCGTCAGCACAATCTCTTCGGACGCAGCAGCATCAAGATCAAGCTGTTCGTCAGCGCCGAGATTGCCGGCAAGCCCTAATGTCACACCACTTTTGGCACGGGCAGGCATACGCAGCTTGATAGACAGATCTTTGGCGGTTACCCGGGTCGGATCGACATCGTTGATATTGTCGGCGATCATGCGCATGGCACGCTCTAAAGCAGCTTCAGCAAGACAGGTTGCATGCAGCCCTTTTACAGAAAGTGTTGTCTGACGACCCTCTTCGATTGTTGAACTCATGAACATGGTGGAGGCGAAAAGAATCACGCCAAGAACGCCAACCACAATGATAAACGCACTGCCTCTTCTTGTTGCTGGTTTCATGATTATCCCCCCACCCTATTCAAATTTGGCCGGAAACGCAAAAAGGCTCTTGCCAAGGCCCTGAGATACTTTCCCTGACTGAATTGCACCTTGTTTAACAGCCTCGACATCGGCAAGCCCCTGTGCGACCTTGGCAGGGTCGGCGCTTTCCTGAAGCTGTTTGAGCGCCATATAGGCATTGCGAACTGAAGCCGCTAGATCGCCGCCGCCATAATCTGGCGGCAGCTTTCCTACCAGTTCCATAAATTGCTTGAAGGCTGCCTCAAGTTTTTTTCGATCCTGGGTCAGTTCATACAGCTCACAAAGAGCACCCATTGCATAAACCTGCTGAAAAGAGTTGCCGTTCGCTTCTTCAAAAGCCTTCAGGAACATAGCCTCGGCTTCGGCAAAATTACCACGTTCAAGCTCACCCCTGCCCTCAAGCAAAAACTGGTTATGTTCGGCCTTGTAGGCATCGCGCTGCTCTTCTGTAGAGCCGGGCGGGAAACGGTCTGAGCGCTGGCTGCGTTTTATGAGTTTGAAAGCATCTTCAAGCTCCTGCTCGACACGCTTTTCTGGTGAAGTCGACGAAAACCAGGTCGAGCCGGATGTTTTGCCTGAAGAAGGGGCGGAAGAGGCGCCGGAGCCAGATGAAGTGCCAAAATTAAAAACATTTTTGCGGGCAACCATGGTTTTCATCTTTTCCTGGCTGATTTTTTTAGAACTGCCACCAGAAAAGAAAATCAGGAAAACAACCGGAACAATCAGCAGAGCAACCCCGGCAGCAAGCAGTCGAATGTCGCTCATGTCGACTTTCTTCAGCAGTTTTTTGAAATCCTTTTCTTCCGCCATCATCTGCTCCTCTGCTACTCTGTATACAGATAATCTACACTAATTCCCGGGGCAATAGCAACAAAAGAATGTGTTTTTGCGACACAGCTGCACAAAAACCTATTGTTCAACAATGCAGTGCTGAAGCATTAATTCATATTTCCGGTTCACAGTATGAGTCACTTAATCCGAAATTCTGATGCATTATCGCAGCGCCTGCACCCAGGATTGGTAAAAGTGACGATCCAGGCTCTTATCGAAAACCACAGATCAAGTTTTGCCGGGCCGACAGACTGTTGTCTGCAGCTATAAAGTCAGTATCCCCGACAATGACCGACTGAAATGAAACCGGCTTTGGAATCAGACCAACGCTTATCTCTCTGCAAATAATACGGCACATGCAGGCTAAAAGTTGCGACAATTTTCACGATGTCTGCAGATCACAGTGCTATTTTAAACAAATTTTATGATTTTTAGATTTTGCGAGAGTCTGGCTTGATTTTTAACCAATAACTTTATTCAGCTATTTATTTTCATCTATTTTCGACTTTCTATTGACTTTATTCTGTAAAAAAGTTTTTATATATATCTGTTAGCACTCGATCAATTTGAGTGCTAACAAGTAAAGTTTCCAGAAGTTCAAATTCAACAAGGAGGACATCATGAACCTCACCCCGATGGGTAACCGCATTGTCATCAAAGTCACCGAAGCCGAGAAAAAGACTGCCACCGGCATCATTATTCCGGATACTGCTTCGAAAGCCCGCCCGAAAACCGGCAAGGTTATTTTTGTCGGCCGCGGTCTGACTGATAACAAGGGCAAAGTTATTCCCATGCAGGTTAAAAAAGGCGACAGCGTCATTTTTACCGAATGGGCCGGCACTGAAATCATGATCGAGGGCGAAAAACACCTGATCATGAAAGAAGATGAAATTCTGGCTGTTGAATAAACCAACATTAATCAAGTTCAAAATCATTCACTAAGGAGATATATAAAATGGCCGCAAAACAACTGAGATATGGTGAAAACGCAAGAAGAGCCCTTGAAAAAGGCGTCGACACTGTTGCCAACGCAGTACGCTCAACCCTCGGGCCCAAAGGCTGTTATGCCATCCTCAACAAGAGTTTTGGTAGCCCCACCGTTACCAATGACGGCGTCATGATCGCCAAAGAAATCGAAGTCGAAGACCGCTTCGAAAATATGGGCGCTCAGCTGGTTAAAGAAGTCGCCAGCAAAACCAACGACATCGCCGGCGATGGTACCACCACCGCCACCGTTCTGGCCCAGGCAATTGTACACGAAGGCTTCAAAAACACCGCCGCCGGCGCCACGCCAATTTACATCAAGCGCGGCATTGAAAGAGCTGTAAACGCCGTTGTTGCCAAGATCAAAGAACAGTCAAAACGCATCGATGACAATAAAGACAGCGTCGCTCAGGTTGCCACCATTTCTGCCCGCGACACCGAAATCGGCAAAGTCATCGCCGAAGCCATGGACAAAGTCGGCAAAGACGGTGTCATCACCGTTGAAGAAGCCAAGAGCTTCGACACCACCCTTGATTTCGTCGAAGGCATGGAATTCGACAAGGGTTATGTCAGCCCCTACATGGTCACTGACCCGGAGAGAATGGAAGCGGTTCTCGACAACCCCTACATCCTCATCACTGACAGCAAGATCAACAATATCAAAGACATTCTGCCGGTTCTCGAAAGCATCGTGCAGACCAAGAAACCTCTGCTGATCATCGCTGAAGACATCGAAGGCGAAGCTCTCGCCACCCTCGTGGTCAACAAACTGCGCGGCACCTTCAACTGTGTAGCCGTCAAAGCTCCGGCTTTCGGCGACAGACGCAAAGCCATGCTCGAAGATATCGCGATCATGACCAAAGGTCAGAAGATCAGCGAAGAAATCGGCCTCAAGCTTGAAAACGCCGGTCTTGAGCACCTCGGCCATGCCAAGAAGGTTGTCATCAGCAAAGAAACTACTACCATCATCGAAGGCGCCGGCGCTGCCAAAGACATTCAGGCCCGCATCGCCCAGATCAAAGCCGAAATCGACAGAAGCACCAGTTCATACGACAAAGAAAAACTGCAGGAACGCCTCGCCAAACTCTCTGGCGGCGTTGCAGTCATCAAAGTCGGTGCCGCTACCGAAACCGCAATGAAAGAACGCAAGACCCGCGTTGAAGACGCTCTCAGCGCCACCCGCGCCGCGGTTGAAGAAGGCGTTGTTGCCGGCGGCGGCGTTGCCCTGCTGAATGCCATCGCAGCTCTCGACACTCTTCAGGTTAACGGCGATGAAAAAATCGGCGTCGACATCGTCAGAAAAGCTCTGCAGAAACCAATCCATTTCATTCTTGCCAATGCCGGTCTTGAACCCGCAGTCATTATCGAAAGAATCAGACAGGAAAACAAACCCGGCTTCGGCTATAACGTTCTCACCAACGAATATATCGACATGTTCAAAGCCGGTATCATCGACCCCGCCAAGGTTACCAGATCAGCTCTGCAGAATGCCGCTTCCATCGCCGCAATTCTCATGACCACTGAAGTTCTGGTCGCCGATATCCCCGAAGAAAACAAAGCAGCTCCCGCCATGGGCGGTATGGGCGGCATGGGTGGCATGGGTGGAATGGGCGGCATGGGCATGCCCGGTATGATGTAATCTCTGACCAGATTTAACCAATCCTCGCGGGGCAGGTGCAAAACCTGCTCCGCCACTTGAAAAAAATAATCCAAATAAGTTTATCAGGAGCATTTTATGAATCTCAAACCATTAAATGACCGCGTTATCGTTAAGCCCAAAGATGCAGTTGAAAAATCAAAAGGCGGCGTAATCCTTCCCGATACCGCCAGCAAAGAAAAACCGATCGAAGGTACCGTAATTGCTGCCGGCCCGGGCAAACTCACTGACGATGGCAAGCGCAGCCCGCTCGAAGTCAAAGCCAACGACAAAGTTATCTTCTCAAAATATGCCGGCACCGAAATCAAAGTTGAAGACGAAAGTTACCTGATCCTGCGCGAAGAAGACATTCTCGCCATCATCAACTGATAAGTACACAAGTACAGGAGCACAAAAAATGACTGCCAAGCAGCTCAAATATTGGGACGAAGCACGCAAATCTCTCGAAACCGGTGTTGACATCGTCGCTAACGCAGTTCGCGCTACCCTCGGCCCGAAAGGCTGTTATGCCATTCTCGACAAGAAATTCGGCAGCCCGACCGTAACCAACGACGGCGTTACCATTGCCAAAGAAATCGAAGTCACTGACAAGTTCGAAAATATGGGCGCCCAGCTCGTTAAAGAAGTTGCCAGCAAAACCAACGACGTCGCCGGCGACGGTACCACCACCGCCACCGTTCTGGCTCAGGCCATCGTGCATGAAGGTTTCAAAAATGTCGCCGCCGGCGCCAATCCTTCTTACCTGAAGCGCGGCATCGAAAAAGCCGTTGACGAAGTCGTCAAGGAAATCAAAAACCTTTCCAAAAAGGTTGATGACAACAAAGACAGCATCGCCCAGGTTGCCACCATCTCCGCCCGCGACAAGGAAATCGGCCACATCATCGCCGAAGCCATGGACAAAGTCGGCAAAGACGGCGTCATCACCGTTGAAGAAGCTCAGAGCTTCGACACCACTCTTGATTTCGTCGAAGGTATGGAATTCGACAAGGGCTACATCAGCCCTTACATGGTTACCAACCAGGAAAGAATGGAAGCGGTTCTCGACAACCCCTACATTCTCATCACCGAAAGCAAGATCAACAACCTCAAAGAAATCCTGCCCCTGCTCGAAAAGATCGTTCAGGTCAACAAACCCCTGCTGATCATCGCTGAAGACATCGAAGGCGAAGCACTTGCAACCCTCGTGGTCAACAAACTGCGCGGCACTTTCAATTGTGTTGCCATCAAGGCTCCCGGCTTCGGCGATCGCAAAAAAGCGATGCTCGAAGATATCGCCGTTCTGACCGGTGGTCAGAAAATCAGCGAAGACCTCGGCATGAAGCTTGAATCTGCCACCATCAACCAGCTGGGCCAGGCCAAAAAAGTAATCGTCGCCAAAGACATGACCACCATCGTTGAAGGCGCCGGTGACACCAAGGCTCTCAAGAGCCGCATCAATCAGATCAAGGCCGAAATCGAGCACAGCACCAGCTCATACGATAAGGAAAAACTGCAGGAACGCCTCGCCAAACTGGCCGGTGGTGTTGCAGTAATCAAAGTCGGCGCTGCTACCGAAACCGAAATGAAAGAACGCAAAACCCGCGTAGAAGACGCCCTCAGCGCTACCCGCGCTGCGGTTGAAGAAGGCGTCGTCGCCGGCGGCGGCGTAACCTACATCAACGCTCTTCCGGTTCTCGAAAAGCTCGAAAAGAACGCTACCGACGATGAAAAGATCGGCATCAACATCGTTCGCCGCGCCCTTTTCGCCCCGATGCGCATGATCCTGACCAACGCCGGTCTCGAACCTTCGGTCATCATCGAAAAAGTCAGAGCCCACCAGGGCAACGGCTATGGCTACGACGTGGTCGCCGACGATTATACCGACATGTATAAAGCCGGCATCATCGACCCCGCCAAAGTCACCAGATCAGCTCTGCAGAACGCCTCTTCGATCGCCTCGATTCTGCTGACCACTGAAGTTCTCGTGGCTGAAGCCCCCGAAAAGAAGGGCAAAGGCTCACCCGCCCCCGACATGGACATGGACTACTGATATAACTCGCGAACCCCGGCCCTCGGGCCGGGGTTCCCCCCGCACCATAAAGTTGTAAAATGAACGCCAATACGCTTTTTCAGACCGAAGCCTGCGCCACTGATGACAGCCTGGCCTTGAACGACCGCCAGAAAACCGTTCTGCGCGAAGTCTGCGATGCCTTTATCTCAACCGGTATCCCTGTGGGTTCGCGCACGCTGTCGCGTTCCAGTCGACTTTCATGTTCGCCCGCCACCATCAGAAACGAAATGGCTGATCTCGAACTGATGGGTTATCTTTATTCGCCACACACATCTGCCGGCCGCGTGCCTACTGAGAAGGGCTACAAGTTCTATGTTAATTTTCTCATTGAATTTGAGCGCATCAGCCAGCTGGAAGAATCTCTGATCGGCAGAATTGCCAGCATTTCGCGCGAAACGCACCTGCGCCAGCAGGACATTTTAAAATCAGCGGTACAATGCGCCTGCCAGCAGACAAAACTGGCGGGTGTGCTTCTTGCCCCGCAGCAGGAGCACAGCAACCTGCGCTCGATCAGACTTTTCCGCATTCTCGATACCAAGGCAATGCTGGTAACCGTAGACGACTGCGGCAACATCAACGATCAGGTGGTTAATATTCCGGCCGCCACTTCCGATGATGTGCTCGAAAAGCTTTCGATTCTTCTCAATGCTCAGCTATGCCACCAGCAGTATCACCAGTATGAACAGAATTTTATCGAAAATACCAGGCAGATACTGTCACGCTACAACAATCTGCTTTCTCAACTGGTAAAACAGGTTCAGAACGCGGTCACCGACCCCGATACCAATTCTATTTTTCTCGAAGGTTTTCTCAACTTTTTTGATCAGCCCGAGTTCAACGAACCCGAAAAACTGAAACAGATGGTGTGTCTGCTCGACCAGAAGGAAAATCTGCTCAAACTTCTGGCTAAATCACTTGAAAGCAAGCAGGAAATTGTGGTAAACATAGGCTCCGATTCCGGGCTCGCCATAAAAGACATGTCTTTTGTCACGGCCCGCTACCGCGGCCCCAACCGCACCTTCGGTAAAATCGGCCTGATCGGCCCGCTGCGCATGGACTACAGTCGCGTGGTTGCAACTCTCGCAAGACTTTCGAACACTCTCAGCCAGCTGCTGATTGGTGACAGAAATTTCCCTGAATCAGACAAAAGCTGAAACTTAACTAATAGGGTGAATTCCAGATTATGACGCAAAACGAAAAAACTGCCGAAAATCCTGAACTGAACGAAGCCAGCCAGAAGCCTGCCGAAGAAAATCAGCAGCAGGAACAGACCACTGCCGGCACTGAGGAACAGACCCAGGGGCAGAACCAGGCTCAGAGTCGTGACCTGGCAAAAGAGCTCGAAGAAATGAAAAATCGCTATTTCCGGGCTCTTGCAGATTATCAGAATCTGCAGCGCCGCACGGCCAAAGAGCAGCTCGAAGCCCGTGGCCGCGGCGTCGAAGACTTTCTCAAAAAGCTTCTGCCGGTTCTCGACACTCTCGACAAGGCTCTGGAACAGATTTACAAGATCAACGTCGACAAAAAGGTCATGGATGGCCTCGAAATGTTTTCAATTCAGTTTTCCGACATGCTCGAAAAAGAGGGCCTGAAAGGCATCGAAGCCAAAGGCAGCAAATTTGACCCGAATTTTCACGAAGCTCTCTGTAAACGCACCGTAGAAGATAAAGATGACGAAACCGTACTCACCGTTTTTGAAAAGGGCTATACCTTCAAAGATCGCGTGCTTCGCACCGCGAAGGTAGAAATCAACCAGAAATAAACTGTTAAAAACAGACAGGAGGAATTATATGTCCAGGGTAATAGGTATTGACTTAGGTACTTCCAACTCAGCCGCTTCGGTTATCGAAGGTGGCAAACCAGTTATCATCCCGAGCGCCGAAGGTAATTCGATCGGCGGCAAAGCTTTTCCGAGTGTTGTCGCTTTTACCAAAGACGGGCAGCGCCTGATCGGTGAGCCGGCCAGACGTCAGGCAACCACCAACCCCGACCGTACTGTAATCGCTGCCAAGCGCAAAATGGGTACCAAAGACAAATACAAAATCGACAACAGAGATTACACTCCGCAGGAAATCTCAGCCTTCATTCTTCAGAAGATCAAAGCTGACGCCGAAGCCTTTTTGAACGACAAGGTTACCGGCGCCGTAATCACCGTTCCAGCCTATTTCGATGACGCTCAGCGCCAGGCCACCAAAGACGCTGGCGCGATCGCCGGCATCGAAGTAAAGCGCATCATCAACGAACCGACTGCTGCCGCTCTTGCTTATGGCCTCGACAAAGAAGGCGAACGCAAGATTCTGGTATTCGACCTTGGCGGCGGGACCCTTGACGTCACCATTCTCGAACTCGGCAATGGCGTCTTCGAAGTCCTTTCTACCAACGGTGACACCAAACTCGGCGGCACCGACATGGACAACCTGATCATTTCCTACATCGAAAACGAATTCAAAAAAGCCGAAGGCATCGACCTTTCAAAAGACTCGATGGCCCACCAGCGCGTCAGAGAAGCTGCAGAAAGAGCCAAAATCGAGCTGTCGACCACCACGACAACCGACATCAACCTGCCGTTCATCACCGCCACCCAGGATGGCCCGAAGCACCTGGTAATGACCATCACCAGATCACAGCTCGAAAAACTGGTAGACTCAATTGTCGAACGCTGCAAACCCCCTATCGACAACGCTCTTAACGATGCCGGTCTCAAGCGCAGTGAAGTCGACCACATCATCATGGTTGGTGGCCCAACCCGCATGCCGATCATTCAGAACCTCCTCAAGACCCACTTCGGCAAAGACCCCGAACGCGGCGTTGACCCGATGGAATGTGTCGCCATGGGCGCAGCCATTCAGGCCGGTATTCTCGGCGGCGAAGTAAAAGACGTTCTGCTGCTCGACGTTACCCCGCTTTCACTTGGTATCGAAACTCTCGGCGGCGTTATGACCACCCTGATCCAGAGAAATACCACCATCCCGACCAAGAAAAGTCAGGTCTTCTCTACCGCTTCAGACAGCCAGCCAGCCGTTTCAGTGCATGTCCTGCAGGGCGAACGCCCGATGGCAGCTGACAACAAGACCCTCGGCCGCTTCGACCTCGTTGGCATTCCACCGGCACCACGCGGTGTTCCGCAGATCGAAGTAACCTTCGACATCGACGCCAACGGTATCGTCAACGTTTCGGCCAAAGACCTTGGCACCGGCAAGGAACAGGCGATCACCATCACCAACAGTTCCGGCCTGAAAAAAGAAGACATTGACCGCATGGTCAAAGAAGCTGAAAAATACGCTCAGGATGACGCCAAACAGCGCGAAAGCATCGAAACCATCAACATGGGCGAAAGTCTCGTCTATCAAACCGAAAAGACTCTTAAAGAGCTTGGCGACAAGGTTCCGGCCGATCTCAAGAACGAAGTCGAAGGCAAAGCCGGCGAGCTGAAGAAAGCTCTTGAAACCAAAGACGTCGAACAGATCAAAGCCAAGATCGAACAGCTGCAGACCACTGCCCAGAAGCTTGGTGAAATGCTCTACAAAAATGCTCCCGGCGCGCAGGGCGCTGCCGGAGCGGCCGGTCACACCGGTCCCGCTGACAGCACCGGTTCAGCCGGATCACAGACTGGCAACAAAGAAGACGAAAACGTTGTAGACGCAGAATTCAAAAAAGCTGACTGATACCACACGGGCCGCAGCGCAGTTTTGACTGCCTGCGGCCCATTTTCACCACAGGCTTTACCGATTGATTCAAAGCACAGAGAAACTGATAACCTGTAAGGGAGACTTTAATGGCCAAGCGTGATTATTATGAAGTGCTGGGGATACCCAAAAATGCTGACGAGGGCGAAATTAAAAAAGCATTTCGCAATCTTGCCCGCCAGTATCACCCTGACGTCAACAAAACCGACGGGGCTGTTGAAAAGTTCAAAGAAATCAACGAGGCATATCAGATTCTCTCTGACCAGCAGAAACGTCAGGCCTACGACCAGTTTGGCCATGCCGGCATTGACCCGAGCGGTTTCAACTACCAGGACATGGGCGGTTTTGGCGGGTTTGGCGATATTTTCGGCGATATTCTTTCTGACTTTTTTGGCGGCAGCAACAGCCAGCGTCGTGGCCCAAGACGTGGCAACGATCTTCGCTACGACCTCGACATAACGTTCGAAGAAGCCGTATTTGGCTGCGACAAAAACATAACCATTCAAAAATCGACCAGTTGCACCTCATGCTCCGGCAGTGGTGCCGAACCTGGCAGCAGCAGAAAACAATGCCCGGTCTGTAAAGGCCGCGGGACCATTTCCCTGGCGCAGGGATTTTTCTCGATTCAGAAGACCTGTCACCAGTGTCAGGGCGAAGGCGAAATTATCGACAAACCCTGCAACACCTGTAAGGGAACCGGTCGCAACAAGCACACTCAGAAGCTTGACGTGAAGATTCCGCCCGGCGTCGAAACCGGCAGCAAGCTCAAGCTTTCGGGCGAAGGCGAACCCGGTGAAAAGGGTGGCCCGAGCGGAAGTCTGTATATTTTCATCTCTGTCGGCAAGCATGATTTCTTTGAGCGCATCGGTGATGACATCATCTGCGAAAAGAATATTACCTTTCCGCTGGCGGCGCTGGGTGGCGAAATCGAAGTGCCGACACTCAAGGGTGTTGTCAAAATCAAGATTCCCGAAGGCACTCAGACCGGCAAGGTATTCAGACTGCGCGGTTACGGCGTTAAATCGCTGCGCGGCGGCCAGGGCGACCAGCTGGTAAAGATTTTCGTGCGCACCCCGACCGAAATCAGCTCAAAGCAGCGTGAACTGCTGCTGCAGCTTGCCGAAGAAGACCCGGAATCTAAAGCCACCGGCATCGGTTCAGGTAAATCATTCTTCGACAAGGTCAAGCAGGCCCTCGGCGGCTGATTATTCTAAAGAATTAAACAAATCACAGGTCTGTATCAGTATAAAATGATACAGACTTTTTTTTATTCGGAACAAAAAGCGTGTTATTATCACCCGGGTAACCTAATAAAAACTCTGCAAACACAAGGAAGGAAAATTATGGACAGTCAGGTTTCTCTGAACCCTAACAAACTGGTGCGCTTTCTTGATAAAAAGCCAGAAGACTTTACACGCAAAGATATCATTCATTTTATTGAAAAAAATGACATCAAAATGCTCAATTTCAGGTATGTTGGCGGCGACGGCAAACTGAAACTGCTCAATTTCATCATTAACGACCGCAAACACCTTGATAAAATTCTGTCGACAGGCGAGCGCGTCGATGGCTCAAGCCTGTTCAGCTACGTTGACCCCAGTGCCAGCGATCTTTACGTCGTACCCAGATATAGAACAGCTTTTGTCAACCCGTTTTCAGAGATTCCGGCCCTCGACATAATGTGTTCATACTATGACAAATTCGGGCAGCCATTGAGCATTGCCCCTGAAAATATCCTTAAAAAGGCGCACCGGGCGCTGCAGGAAAAAACCGGCATGCAGCTCGAAGCCCTGGGAGAACTTGAATTCTATATTTCTTCAGAGCTCGACAAGATCTATACGATCACGCCTCAGAAAGGCTATCACGAATCACACCCGTTCGCCAAATGGGAACTGGTGAGAACCGAAGCGATGAAAGCCATTTCTGAAATGGGCGGAAAGATCAAATATGGGCACTCAGAAGTCGGCAATATCGTTTCTGGTGACTGGGAATACGTTCAGCACGAGATCGAATTTCTGCCGGTCAACGTTGAAGATGCAGCTGACCAACTGGTAATCGCCAAGTGGGCAATTCGCGAAGTCGCCTATAAATACGGTCTTGAAGTCAGTTTTGCCCCGAAAATCATTGTCGGACACGCCGGCAGCGGCATGCATGTTCATTCCCGCCTTGTCAAAGACGGGCGCAACATGATGGTCGATGAAAAGGGTGCCCTCAACGATACTGCGAAAAAGATGATAGCCGGCCTGCTTGAACTGGCACCGTCTATAACAGCTTTCGGCAACATTGTTCCGACCTCGTTTCTGCGACTGGTACCGCACCAGGAAGCCCCGACCAATATCTGCTGGGGCGACAGTAACCGCTCGGTTCTTGTCAGGGTTCCGCTTGGCTGGAAAGGCGTTGACAACATGATTTACGATGCCAATCCGAACGAAAAAGAAGCTTTTAAAGACCAGATGAGCAATCAAACCGTTGAGCTTCGCAGTGCCGACGGCTCAGCCAACGTCTATCTGCTTCTTGCCGGCATAACCACCGCTGCTCTGCGCGGCCTCGAAAATCCCGAAGCTCTTAAAATCGCTGAAAAACTCTATGTGAGTGTTGATGTGGGCAAAAATCAGAAGGAACTTAACCTGCCACAGCTGCCAAGCTCATGTTTTGAAGCCGGCGAGCGACTGCTGGCAGACCGGGCCTTCTATGAAAACAATGGTATTTTCCCGCCTTACATGATCGATGGCATCGCTGCCAGTCTCAAGGCATTCGATGATCAGCATCTCAGCGAAAATCTCTTCGGTGACGGCGATGCTCTGATGAAACTTGTAAAAAAATACCTGCATTGCGGCTGAGATAATTACAGCCAGATAACATAATAAACCCTGCAGTTGGCCGTTTCGCCGACAGTGAAGCGGGCAACTTTCATTTTTTATGCAGCCTGATCAATACGGTAGCTTCTGACACTTAAGCCAGAAACATATGAGAATGAGATTGCAATATGAATTGTCGTATTCTAAAATGACACAAGATAAAGTATTTATCACGGCAGACAGCAACTAAAGGATATCAGAGGAATTCCGATGAAAGCAGTCTTTGAGAAAACCGGCAACCTGGAATGCCTTATCAAAACAATCGACCGACTATGCCTGCAGCAGAAACCCGGTGGATTGATGATTCTTGCCGCAGACGCCTGCAATTTCCCTGCAGAGGAACTGAATGACCTGCTGAAAAAAGTCAATATTCCCGTTTTTGGCGGGATTTTTCCGCAGGTCATTTACGATGGAAAAAATTATGAAAAGGGCTGTGTTGTCGTTTCCATGCAGGCAAGCCCTCAGATTGTCTGCATAAAGAATCTTGACGATCCCAGTGCCATCTACGAAGAACAGTTGGCCCCTTTCGCCGAAAAATGGGGTCAGCCAGCAAAAAGCAACGATGAGACCTTCATCGTTTTCGTTGACGGTCTTAGTCGTGGCATCTCGGCACTGATTCAGGATATGTTTTATTGCTTCGGTCTGCAGCGCAATTACATTGGTGGGGGAGCCGGGTCCCTTTCACTGCAACAAAAACCATGCCTGATCACACCCGAAGGGCTGCTCCAGGACGCAGCAGTGATTGCCCGACTTCCTCTGCCCTGTGGCACAGGTGTAGCGCACGGATGGGAATCAATCAGTGAAGGCATCAAGGTTACCGAATCAGAGGGAAACGTTCTTCATACTCTCGACTGGCGACCTGCCTTTGAGGTTTATCGCGAGCTGGTCGAAGCTCACAGCAACCTCAAATTTACAGAGAACAACTTTTTTGATATTGCAAAAAGCTATCCGTTTGGCATCGCCAGACTCGATACCGAGGTCATCGTCAGGGATCCTCTGATGAAAAATGCAGCCAACGGTCTTGTCTGCGTTGGAGCAATTCCGCCCGGTTCATTTGTAAGGCTTCTGCATGGCCGTCCAGAATCGCTCATCGATGCAGCAGCCAGGGCCAGGCAGCTTGCTGAGCAGGCGGCCCCGACGGCCGGTTCCTATGGCGGTGCCTTTATTATCGATTGCATTTCGCGGGTGCTTTTTCTTGAAGACCGCATAAATGAAGAACTTCAGGCTGCTGGAGGCGGTCATGAACTGTTTGGCGCGCTGACCCTCGGCGAAATAGCTAACAGCGGGCAGGATTATCTTGAATTTTTCAACAAAACAACGGTTATTGGTATTTTTGCAGACGAAGTGAGCAATCAGCAACTTTAAACCAGGCAGAGCCATGAGCTATATCCACGAAACAGAAATTCTTTATCAGATTTCTCTCGCAATCGGCAACTCGCTTAAGCTTGGGCCAATGCTCAGGGAATCCCTGACGACAATGATGCGAACGCTTAATTGTTCGGCAGCAGAAATCTGGCGACCTGCTGAAATTGCTTCCCAACTTGTCTGGGAAAGGCACACGTGCATTCCCCGCGCCGGCACATCGATCAGATTACCTGAGGACTTTCACTTCCCCGAATGTCATAAAACCTGGAAATCCAAAGCAGCTGATTTTCCATCAGCCCATTCTGGCGACGGAAAATACCAGCTTGTGCTCAACCTGCCTGATTTTGGCGTATTGATTCTGCAGAAGAGCGGCGCTGAGATGGCAAGAAGCCTTTGTCTGTCGCTGCAGCTTCTTATGAACAAGCTTGCAATCTCAGCCATGGCATGTCTCGAGAACGAAAAAACCGAATCCCAGCTTTCCTATTCAGAAAAAATGCTTGAACTGGTAATGAACAGCATTCCACAGCATATTTTCTGGAAAGACAGAAACCTGGTCTACGTTGGCTGCAATCAGAATGGGGCGCGTTATCTGGGCCTGCATCATCCATCAGATATTGCCGGTAAAACCGATTGCGACCTTGCATTGAACGCATCTGAGCCAGAGCAGCTGAAAATCGCTGACGAAAACGTTATAAACAGCCGGCAGCCAGAGATTCATTCAATAAAAAAACAGGTCATGGCTGATGGAACAACTGCCTGGATGGATGTCTCAAGGATTCCACTGCTCGGCAGCGATGGTGAGGTATTGGGGCTTCTGATCGCCATGGAAGATATCAGCAGTCGAAAACAGGCAGAAGAGGAGCTGCAGAAGGCAAAATCTGATGCCGAGGCGGCGAGCCGCACAAAAAGTCAGTTTCTGGCCAATATGAGCCACGAAATCCGCACCCCGCTCAACGGGGTTATCGGCTTCACAGAACTTCTCAAATCTACGTGTCTCAGCCCGGTTCAGGAGCAGTATGTCCGCAATGCGAACATTTCGGCTCACACCCTTCTTGGCATCATCAACGATATTCTGGATTTCTCAAAAATAGAATCCGGAATGATGAATCTGGAGCTTATCCGCACCGACATGCATGAGCTGCTCGAAAACTGTATCGACATGATCAAGCTGGCAGCAGCGGGCAAAAACATTGAACTGCTGATGAACATCGACCCACATCTTCCAAGATTCGCAGTTGTCGACCCGGTAAGGTTGAAACAGATTGTTGCCAACCTTTTGAGCAATGCGGTCAAATTCACCAGCAAAGGCGAGATCGAGCTCAAAGTAGCACACACACAGCTTGATTCAGCACACGCGCAGTTCTTTTTCTCGGTCCGTGATACCGGAATCGGGATTGCCCCGGAACAAAAGGAAAGACTGTTTAAAGCCTTTTCGCAGGGCGACAGTTCCACAACCAGAAAATTCGGTGGCACCGGTCTCGGGCTGATAATCTCAGAACTGATCGCCAGGCAGATGGGAGCTTCGATCAAAATCGAAAGTCAGGCAGGCGTCGGTTCAGTATTCGCGTTCGATTTCGTGACAAGGGTTGAATGCTCTGACAAACCTGCGTTTCAAGGATTTTCAGCCTTGAAAAGCTGCCTTGTTGTTGACGACAACGAATGCAACCGTATGATTCTCAGCCGCATGCTCTCAGACTGGGGCATCACCTGCGTTCAGTCCGAGAATGCCAGAACCGCAATCAATGCGATAAACAACAACCCGCCTTTTGATCTGATGATCTGTGACTATCACATGCCAGGCCTCGACGGAATTGAAACCATTCAGCTGATTCGCCGGTCTCTGGCAACAGCACACCAGAAAGTGCCCATAATTCTTCTTCATTCGTCTTCAGATGATCACAGTCTGTATGCGCGCTGTGATGAACTTGGCATTAATTTCAGACTGTCGAAGCCGGTGCAAAAAGGTCATCTGTTTAATTTCCTTTTGAGCGCAGACAAATGCACCAGCTCGACAGGCATGAGCCAGCCGCAGCAGACACAGCTGAATCATCAGGATCAGCCTCTGACCGATGGGCACGACATGCAGGTGTCGATACTGATTGCTGAAGACATCGAAATGAACATGATACTCATCGAATCCATGGTGATGAAAATCCTGCCGCAGGCGTCGATAATACCGGCCAGAAATGGAAAAGAAGCGGTTCAGCACTGGCAAAACCAGTGTCCTGACCTGATTTTCATGGATCTGCAGATGCCTGAACTTGACGGCCTGGAAGCCACGAGAGCAATAAGATCGCTCGAGAATGCAGGCGGAACCCACACTCCGATTATCGCTCTGACTGCCGGCGCGACCAGAGAAGAACAGGCCAGATGTCTTGAGGCTGGCATGGATGATTTTGTCACCAAACCCATTCTAATGGGACGACTCGAGGAAATTTTTTCCATATTTTTGAAAAACCGACAGGAGAAGCGCAATGATTAATCTGACCTGCGTTAAAGTTCTGGTTAAACCAGAATTCATTGATTCTTTCATAGATGCGACGCTGGAGAACCACCGCGAATCTCTCAAAGAGCCCGGCAATCTCAGATTTGATGTTCTGCAGAGCAAAGATAATCATGAAGAGTTCATGCTTTATGAAGTATATGAGTCTGACGAAGCTGCGGCAGCACACAAGAACACCCCGCACTATCTCAAATGGCGTAAAACTGTGGCAAACTGGATGGCCGCACCACGCCAGGGCAACAGATTCAATGTTCTGGCACCCGTTCAGTCTGACAAATGGTAATCATGCAGGGCTTTTCTTTCTCCCGCACTCCCTCGGTCATTTCTGGAAACGGCAAAGTGGCTCTGTTGCCAGCTAAAGCAGCAGTCTATGGCAAAAACGCCCTGCTGGTAACCGGAGGCACTTTTTTGCAGAAATCCGGTATGCTCGACTTTCTGTTACGGGCTTTCAAGGATCATGGCATAGAAGTCTGTCACTGTCAGGTAGGCGGTGAGCCGTCTCCAGAACGCGTCGACCAGATTGCCGGCGAATTTTCTCCCCGCCAGATCGACGTGGTTATAGCCATAGGTGGTGGCAGCGTAATCGATGCCGGCAAGGCAGTCGCGGCAATGATCGGAAAGCCAGGATCTGTCAAGGATTACCTCGAAGGAGTCGGGCACCTTCAGCACGACGGCACGCGACTTCCTTTCATAGCGGTTCCGACAACTGCCGGAACAGGCAGCGAAGCGACAAAAAACGCGGTGCTGAGTTTTTGTTCTCCGCATGCCGGTTTTAAAAAATCTCTGCGCCACGAAGGGCTGGTGCCGGATCTTGCCGTAATTGACCCGATTCTGACGCTCCCCTGCCCGACCGGCATTGCCGCGGCATGTGGCATGGACGCATTTACTCAGCTATTCGAAGGATTTCTTTCCCCTCTGGCATCGCCGCTTACCGATGCGCTTGCGCTTGACGGCCTGCTGCTTGCGGCTTCTCACATTGTCGAATCCTGTTCGTTGTCTGTTCCGGCACAAAGAATCTGCGCATTAGTTCAAGAACCGGCTCTTGCTGAAAAAGAATTCGGCAGTTTCCTAAAGGCGCGGGCAGCCATGTGCCATGCATCTTTCCTCTCGGGCATCGTGCTGGCAAACGCAGGGCTCGGCATTGTTCATGGATTTGCTTCAGTCATCGGCGGCGCTTTTCCGATACCCCATGGTCTGATATGCGGCATTCTACTGGCACCCGCCACCAGAAAAAATCTGGCGATCGCCAGAACCTCTGAAAATGGTCACCAGATTGTTGCCCGGATGAATCATCTTTCAGGCCGGATACAGGAAAAACCATTTCCGGATATGGCTTCTGACCCGGAAAAACTTTGCGAAATCATCGAAGACTGGGCATGCAGGCTGAAAATTGGAAAATTGAGCGACGCAGGAATTTCTACCGATCATCTTGCAGGCATTGCGGCGAAAAGCCAGGCAAAGACAAACCCGGTCGAACTTTCTTTCGAAGACAGACTCGAGATACTTTGCAGCGCCATGTAAAGCAAACCGTTTTGAATTTTGTGTCCTGATGACCCGGATATAGGCAAACCAGAAAATTTCTGATAAAGTTTGACATAGAGGTATTCAGATGCTCAGAAAATTTATCCCGGCATTACTGCTGCTTTGCCTTACCGGCCTGCTTCAGGCTCAGATTGTTCTTTTCAACGACTTTCTCAAGCCCGAAGACCCCGAACTGGCCAAGGAGCTTGCAGGCTACACAGATGTCAGTGCCAGACTCAACGAGAGAATCGAAGAACTGCGCCGGCTGGGTCGCCAGCCTTCGGCCAATTTACAGGCAAAAACCGACCTGGCCGCATTTCTTCTGCGAAAACTGGCGCTGCAGCGAAATCTTAAATTCGAAGACAACGAAGATCTGATACTTGAGGCATCAGACCTGTTGCCTGGCAATTTTTACGTTGAATCGCTCTGGGGTGATCTTCTTTATTTCAAAGGCGATTACGAAGGTGCAATGACGCATTATGAGAATGCTTCGTATGCAAGACCTGACAACATTCAACTGCATGGACGAATGGGTCTTGCCGCGATGCAGCAGATGCAGTATGAAAAAGCCGTCAACCATTTTGAAAAAGTGCTTAACGACAAACAGGATGCGCTCTTCATTCTTTATTCTCTCGGCAAATGCCATTTTGAGCTGAAAAATCTTGAAGAAGCCATAGAATACTGGGAAAAAGCACTCCTGCTGGCAAAGGAAGAAAAAGACCGCGCCTCAATAAAGGCCGCCATCAATCAGGCCAGAGAGTTGCTGGCCTCGACCAGTGAAGCCACCAAAGAAGAAGATCAGCGCTTTGTCATTCACTTCGCCGGTAATTCGCAGCAGGACCTCGGCGACATCACCTTTGAAATGCTCGAAGAAATATTTCACCAGGTCACAGACTCGCTGAACTTCCAGCCCGAAGTAAAGATAAATATCATCTTTTTCCTTACCGAAGAGTATTATAAAGTCAGCAGAGAGTGGTCAGCCGGTTCGGCACAGGGTATTCAGATAATGGTGCCCCTGCGCTCAGGCTATAAGAGTCCTGAATACGTCAAGGGGCTTCTGGCGCACGAATTCACTCACACCATCGTTCATCTCAAGACCAGCAACCGTTGTCCCCTCTGGCTCAATGAAGGCATCGCTCAGTATCAGGAATTCAATGCTTCCTATGGCTCACCAGAAACCATACGGCCTGACTTCGAGCATTTAATGCAGAAAGAATTTGTCGAAAAACGCAACTTCGTAGACCTGAACCAGGTTCCGTCACTTATTGGCGGCTCATCAAACAATGAAATAGCCAGGGGCTATATCGCCTCATACCTGGCGGTACGCTGCATGGCCGATTTTTACGGAGAACAGAGTATCGACAGCGTATTATCAGCCCTCGGACGCGGAAAAAGCCTGGATGAAGCCATGACCGAAGGAACCGGCAAAGGCATGGCAGATTTCCAGGAAGAATACGAGGAATGGCTCCGCAACCTTTAACCAATCTGAAGCAGCTCCAGTCATAAACAGATAAAAAGTCAGGCACCAGACAATGCGACCCCGCGGCGAAATCCTTTACGATTATCTCAATTCACGCATGATTTTTTTCATGCTTGCGGCCATGGCCATTGGCTGGCTGGCCGGTTCGGCCCTCGACCCGCTGCGGGTTCTCGTTGCACCGATGTTCGGCTTCATGACTTTTGTAACCGCCCTCAAAACCAGCTGGAGCGACCTTGGGCAAATTTTTCGCAAACCCATGGCACTGATTGTCATCGTTATTCTGCAGCATCTTCTGACGCCATTTACCGCCAACCTGCTCGCCGAATTCACTCTCGCGGGCCACCCGGAATTAATCGCAGGTTTTGTTCTGGCGGCGGCCCTTCCGGTCGGCATCACCGCCGTCATCTGGACAGGCCTGGGAAAAGGCGATGTGGCTCTCTCGCTTACCTCGGCAACCATCGACACCCTTCTCAGTCCGCTGGTCGTAACCGTGGTTATGATGCTTTTTGCCGGCCGGAAGATTGAAATAGCCTACACTGCCATGATTGCCAGCCTGTTCAAGATGATTGTAATTCCTTCTGTTCTTGGTCTGACCACCCATGATATCAGCAAAGGCAGCTTTCATAAGAAATACATCGGCCTTCTGGGGCCAGTCTCATTTTTCTGTATGTGCGCAGTAATCATGATAAACACGGCGGCGGCACAAAGTGCGGCGACAGAAATGATCAAAAAAATCCCGATACTTTTTCCGCTGTCGCTGGGCATGGTAATTTTTGGCTTTATCAGCGGCCAGGCCCTTGCCAGACTTTTTTCGTTCAAAGACAGTGTGATGCGATCCTGTGTATTCTGCGCCGGCATCCGCAATACCAGCGCCGGGTTGGTTATCGCTCTCGGGCATTTTCCGGTTGAGGCAAGCATTCCGATTCTGATTGCCATGATTTTTCAGCAACCGGCGGCAGCGATGGCTCAGCGGCTCTTAACGCGCGCCAGCAGCCGAGATTAACCTGTTTTTTCAGAATACTTTGAGAATTTTTAAACAAAGTATTGAGAAGTTTGGAATTAAGTGCTATTTTGGCCCTGTTAACCCCGCAAGGGGTTGCATCATAATATCAGGTCGCATCGAAAGGAAAGTGAAGTAATGAAAAGCATCGCCGAATTCATGGACATGGTAAAAGCCAGAAACCCGAACGAACCCGAATTTCATCAGGCCGTTCACGAAGTCGTAGAAACCATCTGGGAAGAATACCACAAGAACCCCCGCATGGTTAAGGCCAAGATTCTTGAGAGAATCGTAGAGCCCGAACGCGTCATCTCTTTTAGAGTTCCCTGGGTTGATGACAAAGGCGAAGTTCAGGTTAACCGCGGTTATCGCGTGCAGTTCAACAGCGCTATTGGTCCCTACAAAGGTGGGATACGCTTCCACCCCAGCGTCAACCTTTCGATCCTCAAATTCCTGGGCTTCGAACAGATGTTCAAAAACGCCCTGACCACCCTGCCTATGGGCGGCGGCAAAGGCGGCTCAGACTTCAACCCGAAGGGCAGATCAGACAACGAAATCATGAGATTCTGCCAGTCTTTCATGACTGAACTTTTCCGCCATATCACCGCTGACACAGACGTTCCCGCCGGTGACATCGGCGTTGGTGCCCGCGAAATCGGCTATATGTTCGGCCAGTATAAACGCCTGAAAAATGAATTCACCGGCGTTCTCACCGGCAAGGGCGCAACCTGGGGCGGCAGCCTCATCAGACCAGAAGCCACCGGCTTTGGCGCAGTATATTTTGGCATCGAAATGCTGAAACGCAACAAAGAAACCTTCAAAGGCAAAGTGGTTGCTACTTCCGGCTTCGGCAACGTAACCTGGGGCACCATCAAGAAACTGGTTGAACTTGGCGCCAAAGTCATCACCATCAGCGGCCCTGATGGCTATGTCCTTGACGAAGAAGGCTTCAACGAAGAAAAAGTCGAATACCTGCTCGAAATGCGTGCTTCATGCAATGACCAGGCTGAAGACTATGTCAAAAAATACAAAAATGCCAAGTTCTTCAAGGGCCAGAAACCCTGGGGCGTCAAATGTGACGTTGCCATGCTCTGCGCTACCCAGAACGAATGCAATGAAGACGATGTCAAAGCACTGATTAAAAATGGCTGCAAGCTTCTCCTCGAAGTTTCCAACATGGGCTGCACCGCCGAAGCAGCTAAACTCGCTGCTGACAAGATCCTCTTTGCCCCGGGCAAAGCTGTTAACGCGGGCGGCGTTGCCGTTTCAGGTCTTGAAATGTCACAGAACAGCGGACGCCTCAACTGGACAGCTGAAGAAGTTGACGCCAAACTGAAACAGATCATGACCTCTATCCATGAAGCATGTGTTAAACATGGCATGGAAGGCAAGAAACTCAACTATATCAAGGGCGCCAACGTTGCCGGCTTCATGAAAGTCGCGACTGCAATGCTTGAACAGGGCGTTGTATAAGCCTCTGAACTGATCGACTGCCCCGGGTAACCGGGGCAGTTTTTCTTACCACCAGGCTGTTTTTTTTTGTTACGAGTCTTGCGGTTTTGCAAAGCTCTGTTATAATTGAATGCAAGGGTGATGGGTACACCCTTAAAAAAATGATTTACAAGCACTTACGGGTAGGTTCGTGCTGGTGAATCGGGTTTATCGGGTTTTTTCTCTCGGGTAATCCAAATGATTCAGGAGTATGACGTATGAGGAACAGCACTATTAAGGTTCTCAGTAAACTGTTGTGCATCGTTCTGATCGCCAGCTTCGTATGCGAAGCTCCGTTGATGGCCGAGTACAGCGCTATCAAGGTAAACGTTGGCGGGCAGAATGTTAACGTGACCCCCGGTCAGTGGGTAACTGTAAAACAGGGCCCCATGACTACACACTACAACGTTCGCTACGTTGATGGTCAGCCGATGGCTCTCGAAATGAGCCAGTATATGAACCTGGTATTCGGTGGCAACGCTGGTTCAGCCGCTACCGCCGCCCAGGCTGGTACCGCCGCTCAGGCTGGTCAGGCCTCCATCGCCAATGCCGACACTTCAGCAGCAATTAGCGGCGCCAAGGGCGGCGCTAAAGGCAGTGAAGGCAGCTGGGTTAAAAACGAACTGAACTCTTACGGTTCAAAGATCAAAGACAGCTTTACCTCTGGTAAATCAAGCGGCCAGGAATTCGGCACCAATACCGTTGAAGGCGTCAAAACTGGCGCCGGCAAAGTGGGCGATGCCGTTTCTTCAACCGGCAGCAAAATTGGCAATCTGCTCAAGAGCGCCAAAGACAAAATCTCTAACCTGTTCAGCAAGAAACCCGTAGAAGTTAAGGGTGGCAGCACCTCCTCAGATGCCTCTCAGAGCGGCCAGTCTTCTCAGAGTTCACAGAGCAATCAGTCAGGCGACGCTTCTCAGGGCACCCAGGCCTCCCAGGATGCTTCACAGAGCGGTCAGTCTTCACAGACCAGCCAGTCTGGTGACGCCACTCAGGGCACCCAGGCTTCTCAGGATGCCTCACAGGCAGGTCAGGCTTCTCAGGATACCGGCAAAGTCGCTGAAGGCGACAAAAAACCCGGCTTCCTTTCAAAGATGAAAGAAACCACCAGCACCAAGTTCAAATCTGGTTACGAAGCTGGTAAAGAAATGACTGGTCAGGGCGTTCAGAACGTAAAAGACAGCCTGAAATCAGGTTTCAGCGCCAAAAACATTCTGATGACCGCCGGTATCACCGTTGGTGTTGACCTGGCCACTCAGATGATGCGCGGTGAAAAGCCCAGCCTGAAAAAAGCGGTTAAGACCGTTGTTTCAGCTGAATTCGCCGGTGGCGTTGTAGGTTCTGTAACTGGCGCAGCTGCCGGTTCATTCTTCGTGCCCTTCCTGTCAGCCGTTCCGGTTGTCGGCGGCGTTCTCTCTGCCCTTGCTCCGACCTTCGGCTCGATCGTCGGTGGTTCAGTAGGCGCTTACCTCGCCGGTGATCTCAAAAATGGCCGTTTCTCAATCAAAGAAGCCTTCAAGCAGATTGACTGGGTCGGCGTAGCCGGTCAGACCGTTGGTTCAACCGCAGGCGCAATGCTCGGTTCAATGATCTTCCCCCCGTTCGGCACCATCATTGGCGGTATCGCCGGTGGTATGCTGGGTAACTGGGCTGCCAAGAAACTTGCCGGTCTGTTCGGCAAGGGTGGCACAAGCTACGGTTCGATCGGTATGCCCGTGGGTTCTAATCCGTTTGGTGGCGCCGCTGCTGGTTCTCAGGTCTCCGGTCCTGTAACCATCGGTTCAGTCGCTGGCAACACTGGCCTCGAAATCCCGGTTTCCGGTGCTCAGTCACCCGAAATCGCAATCTCAGGCGATGCCGCAATGGGCACCTACTCTTCAGAAGTTCAGCTTGCTGAAGCCAAATACAAAGAACTCTACAAACTGTATAACGAAATGCTCACCCAGGGTCGCCAGGCTGATGCCATGAAGGTTGCCCAGGAAATGAACAAAGCCAAGGCTGAATTCGAAACTCTCAAAGCCCAGGCTGGCAAATAATCTAGCAATAGATTAAAGCAGACTCCCCCAGGGAAACCTGGGGGAGTTTTTTATTGCCAACAACACGAAAAAAGATTTTAGCCGAATCAAGAATGCTTTTATGCAATCGCCTGACCTGCCGAAAGCAGCGTCTAGAGTTAATTAAGTTTGCGTTTACCCTGGTATTTGTGAAGACCAATGGCATTCATGAGAGAGAAGCTGATATAATATTTCAAACACGGTTAATGATGGGAAGTTACAGCTCTCAACGCGTCAAAAGGCCATTTCAAACCAGATATAAATTCTGCAATAAAAACAAAGCTGAACCGCTTTGCCGGCCCAGTTATTTTTTGGGGAATTACTTTTTGATTGTGTGATTGCTTCACTATAAGCTGATTCAGTAACACACAACCACCTGGCTGCTTTTTCTCCAGCAATTATTGTGTCCGGTTTTCACCGGTACCGGGATGAAGAAAAACCGCAGGCTTCTCTGGGAAAATATCCCTGGAGATTGCAATAAAGACTGAGATAAAGACACTTTGAGGCTGGCAAAATGCAGACAGCAGGATTCTTGGTTGGGAAAATCTGAATCAGTAATCTGTTGCCGCTTCTTCAGAAGTCAGCCAGCGCTTGTCAGAGTAGTTGGCGACCGCTTCTCTTATGGTCACCAGAACCTTCTGGTTGTGTTTAACCGGCTCTTTCTGGCCCGGCGGCAGAACCGAAGTTTCGATTTCGACCGAAACCTGGTCGTCACTGAGCATAAAAACATCGAGTTTGCTGACATTGCTGCTCAACAGTCTGGTTGTGCCGTTACGGTCATCCTTACGATACAGCTTACTGCCGGTCAATGAGTAGGCAACTTCGACATAATCATCATCCATGGCATCGGCATTTTCGACTTTCGGCACCATCATACTGACATTACTGCCACCAGCCACAAGAGACGGGGTTACTTTAGGCTTGCCATCTTCAAGGTTCATTTTGTCGACCTTGGCCTGAGAAATTGCAATATCGTGCTGCATATGCTTCAGAACGATTTCAGCGGCCCCCTTGGCTTCTTCTTTGGCCTGAGCAAGCTCAGCAACATTTCTGGTGGAAGAAAGAACCGAGTAAATACCGCCGGAAATAATGACCATGATTGTCATTGCCACGAGAACCTCGATCATACTGAAAGCTGCGGCGGCAGGCAATTTCCTGTAACTCATGGTTTGACCACCACAAAAGAAAGCTTTTCAGGCTTGTGTTTTGAGCCGTCGTTGGTTGTCCAGGTGACGGAGCCTGAAATTTCAAGAACCGTTTCACGATCGGGGCTTACTCTGATCTCAGGAGAAAACTCGAAATCTTTGTAGTCTCTCTGAAATGTAATCACGTCAGAAAGCGTCTTGGGGTACCCACCCGCCATATTGACAAATGCAGTGGAACCGCCTGCAAAAGTTTCGAGCTCTTCAAACTTTCGACCCATAACTTCCTCGCGAAATGATTCGAGAATCTTTCGCGCCATTGAAAGCTTTGTGGTTTCTATACCTTTGCTGGCGCCACCAGCGATGGCGTAATAAATCGGAACGGCCGCCCCGACAAAAATCAGTGCAGCCACAAGAACTTCGACCAGAGAGAACGCTCTTCTTTTCATACTTTTAGTTGTCTTTTTTGGCAAATTTATAACTCGACCAGTTATCTGATACGGTGACAATATACCTTTTCGGATCAAATTTGCCAACATCTCGCATTACAGAAAGTGGCGAAACTCTGCAGGCGGCAGAATTATAGTTTACATCGAGAAAGTCAACGGTCGCACGGTTGAATTCGTTCACAACAAGATTGCCATTTATTTCGATTTTTGAAACGCCATCGACAGCGGGCGAAACATTCGAGAAGCATGCTGCTTCAACTTTTGAGCAACCTGAAAATTGCAGATACCCGGCCCTGGCAATCAGCGAAAAAACAGTATCGGCATTTTTTCTCGTTACATTTTTAGAAATGACAATGCAATCTTTCGAAACAAGAATGCCTTTCCCTTCAACTTCAAGCGGTTTGTCTATGTTGATTGTTTCCATTACGTAGGTCACGCCATCGCATTTATACACCCCGCCCGCAAATCTTTCGGTATCGTTCCAGAATTCAGCCTCTGTGCGGTAAAAATGCGTTGCCTTCTTGGCATATTGCATGAGGCTGAACAGATTAGCCGGCATGTTATTACTGTCATCAGGAGACCAGGAACTGCTGTTGTACCCCTCGTGCCCCTGAATACCGTATTTTTTCTCTTTATTGACATAGCGGATATTTATTTCGGAAAAATCGTAGGGATCTTCGTCTTTACCAATCGGTTTTACTTTCAACACCAGATTTGCGTAGCGCTGTTTCATTTTTGCTTCAAGACACATCCCGAGAGGGAACCCGATGAAGCATCTACCAAAAAACTGACTTGGAGCCTCAAGAGCCGTGCATAACGAAATAACATTCAGAAGGTTTTTGAACCCCGGGGGGGTATAGTCGTCTATCCAGTCAGTCTCTCTGATAACCGGAAATTCTACCTCGTGAACACGCGAAACAGTCGTATCGTTCCAGGCATAGGTAGGTAAAACATTGTATAGCGGCATATTCTTTTTGTTTACCAGGGCGTTGAACTCGGTCAGATCTGGCTCATCTAGCGTGCCAATATAAGTGTTAACAGCCATTTCATTGCGGGAATTAATACGAACCATGCCCGGCACCTGGCATTTCTTGCCTGCGCCGCCGACAGAACCAGTCAGGCCGGTGACTTTTTCGTATTCCCCGTCAGGAAGATTGAGAATACAAATAGACGCCACCGAATGTTCTGGTGACCAGTTTATTTCGGCGGGCAATGCGAGATTATAAGGATTATCGCCATTTCCTTCAAAGGGCAGTTTCGAATTGGCAATAAAAAATGAATACTCGGGCGCGGGTGGTTGAAAATCGGTGACCTTAAACGGGCGGTTGGCGATCAGGGTCTTATCAATTTTTTTACCTGACGGGCCGTTCGGAAAATATTCTACCATCGCCCTGATCTGCAAAATACCGGTTTTTTCGACGACAGACGGCTTGTCACCGTATGGCTCAGAAGGGATTTTACTCTTGATAGCTGCGGGAAGTTTGCCGTAGTCATCTTTTATCTCAGAGATAAGATTGCCAGCCTGCCATTGCAGCCCCGGCATGTTGTGATCGCCTTCCATTGCCTGATCACGCAGTGCTTCAGCGGTCAAGAGCGAGTAGGATTCGTCGATATTGACAAAATCATGAATGTATTTCATTACGTCGATCGTCAAAGAGGCGTTGTCATCAGGCGGAGCCATCTCAAAAACGGTAACCCCGAGCACCTTAACCTTAACCCATATTTCGCCAAGCACCTTCAGTTGTGAATCGTAGGGCGGCAGACGGGTAATTTGCAGTTCACTCTTCTTTATCGAGGCGATGCCTGGCACGCCCTTGAGATATAACTTGTGCTTATCCTGATATGTGGCATTGGGCAGCTTAAAATCGACCATCCAGTCGCTGTTATAGGCCGAAAGACTACCATCACCACTGCCATCAAGCTTAGACATCGAATCAAGGAACTGTGCCGACAGACCTGCCGCTTCAGCAGACTTTTTGCTGACGCCAACGACCTGATAACCGTCTTGCCCGGCAGCAAACGCTTCTGCGTAACTGACCGAGCACTCGACCTTCAGCTTAACGTTATCGCTGCCACCGAGCTCATCAATGATGTTTTGCAGAGGTTTCAACGCCGGGGTATCAGCGGTCATCTCAATTGGTTCTTCATAATTAGTCAGGTTCAGAGGAATGTTTTTACCGTTTAACGCCCCAATTGAGTTTTTCGTAAGACTGCACGGGTAGCGGAAAAAAGGGTAAAAGTTCAGATCGTCTTCCTTATTCATTTTTTCTTTGACGAAGCCCATTACCAGGTCAACCGCCGACTCGGCCACAGCTTCGGCCCGCTTTTCGTCACTCATCATTCTGGTGCTGAAACGCCGCGAAGAGGTGCTTTTGAAAAAGAACACCACAATGATGATCAATACGGAAATAACACCGATTACAAAAAGGTATGCCGAGCCTCTATTGTCTTTTCGAAAATTTAGCATTTTTTCCTCGTTTATCAGCTCGTTTTGTCAAAATCGGCCTGCCAGTCGGCTAGATCCTGTCTAAATCGCTCCTCGGTGGCCGCCCGATCTTCTTCTTTCAAGTTGCTTGCCTGCAAGATCTCGTCTATGGACTTTTTAAAGCCATTTACCGGGTCTTTAATGGCCTGAACGAACTGCCTTCTAGTTTCATAGAACCTTGTGCCCATGGTGCTTTTTTCGATGCCCAGAATACTGAGATCATCATTTTCAATCAGACGTCCCTGTTCTTTGAGAACCTCCAGATACAGGTCGTAATCTTTCAGCATTTTGGCACACATTCGCATCTGGTCAAAACAGGTGTATTTTGTAATCGGGTCGGCATCAGGGTCTTTTACCCCGGCCATCAGAGCTTTTATGGCTTCTGCCCAGTTGCCTTTCTTCATTGCCTCATTGCCATCTGCATAACCTTCAATCATCTTCAAACGGTATCTGGCCTGGGTTTTAGCACTTAGCCCACTACCAGAGCTGGCCCTGGAGGCAACCCAGCTCTGCTTTCTTGAAAAAATGCGGCTGAGAAGCGCCTCGCGTTTTGCCCGCATGACTTTTGCCTCTTCTTCGGTAAAGGCCAGTCTCGGAGTCTCGTTTTTTGAGGCTGAACTCAACTCACGCGCTGACTGAAATGCCGGCGCCGATTCAGCACCACTCGGACTTGAACCGGAAGACCCTGAACTGCCACCGGAAGAACCGCCATTCCCGCCTGAATCAGAACCACCGCCAGACGAAAGAGCTGTGTTGCCGGATTTTTTCGTAGTCAGAGACACGGACGAACCGCCCGAAACTGACGACGGGGCGGCATCACCAGAAGAACCTGTAACCTGATACCCCATAGGCTTTACTTTGTTCGAACCCGGGGTTAAAGTAGTCTCTGAAGCGACCTCGGCGGGTAGTTGCCCAGCAATCACAGCCATTGATGCCACCCCGGCAGGGGTTTTCGACTCCTGAACGAGGGAGCCAGAAGAAGACTGAGAACCGCTGCCACCAGAAGAAGAACCGTAGCCGGTGCGGGAGTCGGAAGAAGCTGGTTCTTCCCTGTTACGTTCTGCACTTTTTCGAGCGGTCTGCTGGCGACGTTCTTCCTGTTTTTCGAGACGCTGGCGCGGTGAGGTAGGCCAGAAAAGCGTGAGAAGAATAACAATAACACCGGTTACTCCAAGAATAACCGCTATTTTTTTCTCGTCCATCTTCTGATTCTCCCTGTGAATGGAAGTCCCTCTGTATAACATACGAGCAAAAACCGGCAAAAGTTTCATCATCAGGCAAAATTCAAAAGCCCTGATGCAAATTGCCTGAACCCGGCATCGCTGTTACAAATTTCTTGTAAATATGGTACACGAAATGATATTAAAAATAAATCCCAAACCGGAGTATTTATGAGAGACGCAAGATTTATTGTCTTTTTTTGTCTTTTCCTGCTTTTAACATGCGCCCGGGCCCAGGCTCAACTGATAGTCAAACCGCCGGCCTTTGCACTTACCGGTGTTAAAGCCGAGTTTTCGATCGAAGGTTTGAAAAAAGACAGCAGCCAGCCGGTGCAATTCAAGGCCGTAGTGAACAACCAGACTATCGACTCCGGCGTCGCCCTGCCTAAAGATCTTAAGACACTTAAACTGGCTATTCCGACATGCGGAAACAACAATTTGACCTTAACGGTTGCCGACCAGACGGGCACAACCCGCGTAAGATGCATACCTGGCTGGTTGTCGATTCTTCCTCCGGTCGTAGCAATCATTCTTGCCTTGATTACAAGAGAGGTCATCAGCTCACTTTTTCTGGGCACCGTAATCGGTGCGACGTTTGTATTTTCCTATAACCCTTTCATCGGGTTTCTGCGCACTCTAGACAAATATCTGCTCGGCTCAGTAGCCGACACAGCCCATTCAGCCATTATCATCTTCTCTCTCTGCCTGGGTGGCATGATTGGCGTCGTAAATCGCACTGGCGGCATGCAAGGCATCGTAGATCTTATCTCGCGGATGGTCAGAGGACCGCGCAGCGCCCAGCTGGCTACCTGGTGCATGGGCGTTCTCATTTTCTTTGATGACTACGCGAATACGCTGATCGTCGGCAACTCAATGCGACCGGTAACCGATAAAAACAGAATTTCCCGCGAAAAACTCAGCTACATTGTCGACTCAACATCTGCCCCGGTCGCAGGGATAGCCGTTCTTTCGACCTGGATCGGCTACGAAATCGGTCTGATACGCGAAGCATTTGTCAATCTGGGTATTCCCGAAACCAACTTTTATGGCGTTTTTCTACAGACGATACCGTTCAGATTCTATTGTCTTCTGACCCTGTTTTTTGGTTTTATGATTGCCTTTTTCCGACGCGATTTTGGCCCGATGCTCAAAGCCGAACAGCGAGCATACCATGAAGGCAAAGTGCTTTCTGATGCCGCCAGACCGATCAGCAGCCCTGAGTCTGCGGCACCAGAGCTTCCGGCCGATATGCCGAAGCGCTGGTATAACGCAGCCATTCCGATTGCCATAGTAATTATCGGTACTTTTGTCGGGCTGCTGGGCGATGGCGGCATGTATTCGCCGCATTTTTATCTACAGCAGGCCGAAACCGAAGCGCTGACAGGCAGCAAAAGCCTGACCATCATGAGCGTTTCTCAGGACAACGGAACCCTGACCGCTTCTGGCGAAGACTTTACTTTTGCCCGCATCAATTTCGACGATAAAACTGCTTTTGCCGGCAAATCTGGAATTGAAGCTATCAATACACTTCGCCAGCTTAAAGAGGGTGATGTAATAAATACCATACTCACACCTTCAACCATGACCTTCGCCGAAAAAGCCAGATCGGCTTTCAGCAATGCTGATTCAACACGCGTATTGATCTGGGTCAGCGTTCTGGGTTCGATGATTGCAGTTTTTCTTGGTTGGATACAGGGCCTGATTAATCTTGAAACCGGGCTCAAGGCATGGGTAGATGGAGCAAGAACCCTGATAATGGCCGTAATCATCATGACTCTCGCCTGGTCAATCAATGGCGTCTGTACCGAACTCGGTACCGCCCACTGGGTGGTCGCCATGGTCACTGATGTGGTCCCACACTGGATGTTGCCAACTATCATCTTCATCATCGCCTGTTTCATTTCTTTCGCAACCGGAACCAGCTGGGGTACAATGGCCATTCTTCTGCCGATCAGCATTCCGCTTGCATATCACCTCAACATGCAGCATTATCAGGCAAACATTGCCAGCCTGCCGAATGCCCCGGAAATGATGGTCTTCATCAAACAGTCTCTGCTTCTTTCGATCGGAGCTGTTCTTGAAGGTTCGATTTTTGGCGATCACTGCAGCCCTATCTCAGACACAACCATCATGTCTTCCATGGCCTCAGGTTCCGACCATATAGACCATGTAAGAACCCAGGCTCCCTATGCAGCAACAGTTGCCCTGATTACAATCATTCTCTGCTATATACCTGCGGGGCTGGGCGCCTCACCATTCATAATGATTCCGGTTTCAATGGTCATTCTTGGCGGCTTCCTCTTCACTTTCGGCCAGAAACCGGAAAAAATTTCACAAAATGCTTGACTTGCTTTTTTCTGTTTGCTATCATCACATAACAGCAAGCAGGATTGATTCCTCACCTTGAGCGATTAAGCAAAAAGGTTCGCCCCGCGAGGGGTACATGAAGGTAACATTCATGGAGTAGCGTCTTGCTGCTCCATTTTTTATTTTTCCGGAGGTAAGAGTATCAAAGGTACTGTACGCATCAACAGAAGGATTAGGGTTCCGCAGGTTCGCCTGGTCGACGAGAATGGTGGCATGGTCGGTGTTGTTAACACGCTTGACGCTGTTCAGATGGCTGAAGAACGGGGTTATGACCTTGTAGAAGTTGCCCCCGCTGCGAATCCGCCAGTTTGCCGCCTCATGGACTTTGGCCAGTACAAGTATGAACTTGCAAAAAAAGCCAAAGAAGCCAAGAAGAAGCAAAAGGTCATCAAGCTTAAAGAAGTCAAAGTTCGCCCGAAAACCGATGAAGGCGATCTGCAGACCAAATGCAACAGCATTCGCAAGTTTCTTGAAGAAGGTGACAAGGTGAAGGTCTCTGTATCCTTCAGAGGGCGCGAAAGAGCGCACATTGAAGTTGGTTACAAAGTCATCGAAAGAATGAAAGTCATTCTTGGCGAAGACGCTGACATCGAAAAAGATGCCGCACAGGAAGGCAACGCCATCACCATGATTCTCTACAGGACCCGGAAGAAGTAGCCATACTGCCATCAGGAGGAAAGTATTATGCCGAAAATGAAAACTCATCGCGGTGCTGCAAAACGCATCAAAAGAACAGGTTCCGGTGCGTTCAGACGTTACAAGGCTTATGGCAGCCACATCCTGACCAAGAAGTCAAGCAAGCGCAAAAGAGCTTATCGCCAGTCTGCCAACTGCGAAAAGGGCAATGAACACGCTCTGAAGGTAATGTTGCCGTACTCCTGACCCAGTGTCGAGAGTAACTGGGTTCAAGAAATTCATCAGGAGATAAACCATGTCAAGATCAAAAAGTTCAAGTAACGCAAGACGCAAAGAACAGAAGCTTTTCCGCAGAACCAAGGGTTTCTGGGGTGCTCACAATAACGTCAAGAAGGTCGCCAAGCAGGCCGTTCTGCATGCTCTCGACCATTCTTATGTCGATCGCCGCAAACGCAGCCGCGAATTCAGAAGACTCTGGATCACCAGAATCAATGCTGCCTGCCGCATCAACGAAATGTCTTACAGCTGCTTTATCAACGGCCTGAAGAAGGTCGGCATCGAACTGAACCGCAAGGTTCTGGCCGAACTCGCCGTGCGCGATCCTCAGGCGTTCAAAGCTGTTGTTGAAAAAGCCAGAAGTGCAGCCTGACAACAATTTTTAACGAATAAAACACCCGGGGTCCGCCCCGGGTGTTTTTGTTTGAATCACCTTGAGAATAATTGAATCAAAAGCCAATCCGATTATAAAGCGGGCCTTAAAAGCCCTTTCACAGCCGGCAGAAGCTGGCCTGATTCTTATTGAAGGGCATAAGCTTCTCAAAGAAGCCATATCATCAGGGGCAAAGCCCCAAATGGTATTTGTCGAGCACCCCGATTCGCTGAATGACATGCCTGAGCTCGAGTCTGTCTGCTTTCAGGTCAGCCGCGGCCTGCTTCGCGAAATTTCGAGCGTTCAGAATCCGGCGGAAATAATTGCCTTTCTCACGCCGCAACCGGCGCCGGATCTCGACAAGGCCATAAAAAAAGCTGCAAAAATACTGCTTCTCGACCGACTGCAGGACCCGGGAAACATCGGTACAATAATTCGCACCGGCGAAGCTATGGGCATCGATCTGCTGATTATGCTTAAAGGATGCTGCAGTATTTTCAACCACAAGATCGCCAGAGCCGCAATGGGCTCGAATTTTCGCCTGCCGATCTGCCATGATGCTGATTTTTCTTCTGTATCAGAACTTCTACAGAAATATCAGACCGCAATGATCTGCGCTGACATGGAAGGAAAACCCGTTGCAGATTTCCAGTTTCCGCTCAGGGCTGCACTCGTGCTCGGACAGGAAGGCAAAGGGCTCGACCAGAAAATTTTAAATGAATGTAACAGCAGACTTGCAATACCAATGCAAGGACGGGTAGAATCACTCAATGTTGCCACCTCTGCGGCAATATGCCTCTACGAGTGGGCCAGATCCCGCCCGACCGGTTCCAGTTAAATACAATGCATTTTTTCCGAAGGAGATCAAATGTCTGATTCTCACGAACAACTGTTAAAGCAATATCTCTCCGAAAAGGCCAACGCCAGCACCACCGCCGACCTTGAAGGTCTCAGAGTTAAATATCTCGGCAAAAAAGGTGAAGTAACTGAACTTCTCAAAGGCCTTGGCAAGCTGTCGATCGAAGAACGGAAAACCGTAGGGGCCGCCATTAACGATCTCAAGAACCAGATCCAGAATTCGCTAGAAGAAAGCATGCGAGAACTGGCACTGAAAGAGCAGGAAGCCAGACTGAACGCAGAGAAACCTGATCACAGCCTTCCCGGCACCTGGCCGACGGCCGGCAGCCTGCACCCGGTAGTTCAGGTCGCGAAAGAAGTGGCCGACATTTTCCTGTCGATGGGTTTCTTCATGGCCGAAGGCCCTGAAATCGAAGATGAATATTACAACTTCGAAGCTCTCAATGTGCCAAGCCACCACCCGGCACGTGACATGCAGGACACCTTCTATCTTGAATCGGGGCAGGTTCTGCGCACCCAGACTTCTCCGGTGCAGATCCGCACCATGGAAGCGCTGCAGCCGCCGCTCAAAATGATTGGCCTCGGCAAAGTGTTCAGAAAAGACAGTGATATCACGCATTCACCGATGTTCAACCAGATGGAAGGCCTCGTAGTCGGTGAGAACATCAGCATGGCCGATCTCAAGGGCACACTCGCCATGTTTGTCGAAAACATGTTCGGCAAACGCCCGTTCAGATTCCGCCCAAGCTTCTTTCCGTTTACCGAACCCTCGGCAGAAATGGACATTCAGTGCATTTTCTGTGAGGGGAAAGGCTGCAAAGTCTGCAAAGGAACCGGCTGGATGGAAGTTCTCGGCTGCGGCATGGTCAACCCCAAGGTTTTCGAAGCCGTAAAATACGACACCGAGAAGTATACCGGGTTCGCCTTCGGCATGGGCATCGACCGCATCGCCATGCTCCGTTACGGCATCAACGACATCAGACTGCTTTTCAGCTCTGACGTTCGCTTTCTGAGACAATTCTGAGGTAATCAAAGTGAAAGTTCTATTAAGCTGGCTTAAAGACTATATCGATATCAACGAAACCCCCGAACGTATCGCCGATGCCCTCAATATGAGCGGCCTCGAAGTGGAAGAAATCATTCAGCCCGGTAAAAACCTCAACAACGTCGTGGTCGGAAAAATTCTCAGTCGCGACCCGCACCCTGATGCAGAAAAACTGTCACTGTGCAGTGTTGACGTCAACCGTGGGCAGCCCCTGCAGATTGTCTGCGGCGCCAACAATATGAAGGCCGGCGACAAAGTGCCGGTAGCCCTGATTGGAGCGCGTCTGCCCTCAGGCTTTGAGATCAGCAAAGCCAAAATTCGCGGCATCGAGTCTTCGGGCATGATGTGCAGCAAAAAGGAACTCGGCATTTCTGAAGAGCATGGCGGTCTCTATATTCTTGATGAAAACGCAGAAATCGGTCAGAACATCGTAAACGCGCTGAACCTTGACGATGTAATCTTTGAAATAAGCATTACTCCCAACCGCGGCGATGCGCTCTCACATCTCGGCATAGCCCGCGAACTTTCGGCCATTTTCAATCTGCCGTTGCATCGCGACCCGCTCGGCGACGAAGATGGTGACGGCCATGTCGCCGAACAGGTTGCAGTTGAAATTCAGGACAAAGATCTCTGCCCACGCTATGGCGCCAGACTGGTACATAATGTGAAAGTCGGCCCCTCGCCCGACTGGCTTAAAGAAAGACTCGAAAAAGCCGGCATCCGCTCGATCAACAATGTCGTTGACGTAACTAATTACATCATGCTCGATATCGGGCACCCGATGCATGCTTTCGACTACGCAAAACTTGCAGGCAAAAAAATAGTCGTCAGACCTGCCGGTAAAGACGAAAAGATTGCCACTCTCGACAATGCCGAGCGTAACCTTGACAGTTCGATGCTGGTAATTGCCGACGCCGAAAAGCCAGTTGCAGTAGCTGGCGTAATGGGTGGCCTGCACTCATCGGTTACAGACAGCACCACCAGCATTCTGCTCGAAGCCGCTTTTTTCGACCCAACCTCGGTAAGAAAAACCTCGAAACGCCTGGCGCTTATGTCTGACTCTTCTTACCGCTTTGAGCGCGGCACCAACATCGATAACGTTCCGATAGCACTCAATGAAGCTGCCAGACTACTCAAACAGATAGCCGACGGTAAACCGGTAAAAGGCATTGCCGATGCCTACCCGAAACCCGAAGTTCTTCGCCAGATCAAGGTCAGAACCCGACGGGTAAATCGCATCATCGGTATCAACCTCAGCCCGGTTCAGATCGAAACTCTTCTTCTCAGGCTCAAGCTGGATACCCGGCGCGACGGAGAAGATCTCATCGTAAGCGTTCCGCCTTATCGCCACGACCTTTCCATCGAAGCCGATATCATCGAAGAAGTTGCGAGAATGTATGGCTACAACAACATTCCCACAACCCTGCCGGCCATTACCTCGGTTCTTCAGCTGCCCACAGCGCTGCAGAAAATGGAAAAGCGGCTGCGTGACCATTTCGTTTCATGCGGTTTCAATGAAATCATGACCTACAGCTTTATTCCTGCCGCAATTGATGAATGTTTCCGCGAAAAGAAGCCTCTGATGTTGCAGAACCCGCTCTCAGAAGACCTTAGTGCCATGCGCACCAGCCTCAAGTGGGGCATGTTCGACGCCTTGAAAAGGAATATTCTTAACGACGAATTCAATCTCAGACTGTTCGAAATCGGCAAGGCCTTTCACCCGGCGGCGGGTGGTCTCAGCGAGGAACATTCACGCCTCTGCATCGGGTTCTCTGGCTCTGCTGACCCCAAAGACTGGCGCCGCAGCGGAGAAACCTTCGACCTGTTCAGCGTCAAAGGCCTGATTCAAAATATCGCCGATCTTCTCAAGGTCAAGGTCAGATATGCCCCTGGCAGCTGCAGTGTTTTCCATCCGGCAATGCAGATGGAACTCATGGTTGGCAAAACTCCGGCCGGAGAATTCGGTCAACTGCACCCGAACCTGCTCGACAACAAGAAAATGCCAAAATGCATTTTCATTGCCGAAATCGATCTTGATAAGCTCGCTGCAGCCATTGAAGATGCCGGCAGAATGAAGCCAATCCCGGAGTTGCCCGCTGTCAGACGCGACCTGGCACTTCTGGCTCCGGTGACGGTTGCCCATCGAGATATTCTCAAAATCCTCACAACCGAAGGCAAACAACTGCTCGAAGACTGCTACCTGTTCGACGTCTATCAGGGCAAAGGGATTCCGGAAAACTGCCGTTCTCTGGCATTTGCCCTTTCATTCAGAGACCCCAAAAAGACCCTGACCGATGAAGAAATTCAGCCGATGATCGGCAGAATGGTAAGCAGACTTGATTCTGAGCTTGCCGTAAAACTCAGATAGTTGAGCAAAAAAAACTCATGATGACGCTGTATTCGATCGTTGCCACGCCTGACTATGCAGAATTTCTGACCTTGATAATGGTCATTCTCGTCTGCACAGGGTATATCTCATTTATGTACGGAAATGCCCAAAGGCTTGGCAACGATCTTTCCGGCTTCGAAACAATGCTCGTCTATGTTCTCGGAACCCTGATATTCGTTTCGGGAACAACTATTTTCGGGAAACTGTTTTTTCCGGCAAATGCAGAGTCATTGCTTAACCTGCTGTATCTCAAGGAACCCTTGAATTCACTGACTCTGAATTTTCAGATTTTTCTGCTGACTGTTCTGAAAGCGATGATGTAAGTTACTGCCTGGGGAAAAGAGCATCCTGGGTTCTTCTGTCCCAGACAGAGTCTACGACGGAAAGGTGCGTGGCCTTGAATTCGATCAGGGCCCTACGGCAGTCTTCGTTCCAGACTTTTGGTGTTTCAGAAGCATTCAGGCAGCCGAGGCTGCGCAATCGGTCAAGAATAATCCGCAAATGCAGGGAATTATTGATGTCGAGGTCAACATTAGATTCAAGCGTTTGTCTGATTAAATCGTCACCTTCAGACCGCCATGAGGCCAGTATATCCTGGGCGTCAAGGGTAAGATTCGGGGCATGGATTTTCAAATCCCAGAAAACTGCTTCACGGTCTTCGCTGCGGTAGTCATAAAAATCACACCTGGCCCGCCATTCCTTTTCGAGCTGCTCAAGTCGCTCCCGCTCAGATTTGCTCAGGTTCTGCCCGCTCAGATAGTCAAGACGCTGCCTCTGAAAGACTGCGTGTCTTACCTCTGGCAACGTCAATTTGCGGGCATGCGGTTTTAATGGCGGCAAATGTTCTTCAAGACCAGATCGACTCGAAATGCGCCTGACTGGGCTGATATCATTGTTCACCGGAAAATCACTTTCCGGCTGCTCGTTTTTTGTAGCCCTGCCAATAGCCTTCATCAGATCTTTTCTGGCCAGGTCCAGGTTCAGGCTCTTTCTGGTTTCAGGCTCTGTTTTGATCAGAACTATTATAAAAACGACAAGCAAAACCAGCAAAACACCCCCGACATAAGGCTGAGCAGATCTACCGGTTTTTCTGGCAGCCCGATTTCTCAGGTCAAGCAGATATTTTCTCTCAAATTCATCGCTTACGCAAAGCAGGGCTCTATCGATCCAATGTGTCTGGCGCAGGTAATCTCCGGCAATGAAGGCATCATCAATGTTTTTCCAGCAGAAATTTCTCTGATAGAATTCCTGATTTCTGGCGATTTCGTCACGGACCCACCCGGCTGGCCTGGCAGTCTTGATGGTTTCAAGAGCCTTGAGAAAAAGATATGACTGATTGAAGCCGCTGACCTGATTATTGATTTTCATCGCCAGCTGGTTCATCAGCTCCCATGGGGTGTCGCGCGCCGGAGTATCCTGCAGCAGGGTTGCAACTTCGGCAAAACTGCGAAAAAATTCGCCGGCACGACCGGCTCCTTCACGGTGAAATTCTCCAGAAGCAACTTCCGAAGCCAGAAGAGGCAGGTTCAGATTGGCACGGCGAAAGCTTTCTTCAAACCCGGACAATGCCTGCCTGACTTTTTCAGAGGTAGTCTTGCCGGCCAACGCCTGTCGCATGGCTGCGAACAGTTCAAGGTCAAGTTTCTGTTGTGAGCGGACCTTTGGCAGCTTTGGGAAATAAAGCTCAGGAAAAACCGTTACCTGTAGAAAGAAAATTTCAGAGGCCTGGCTGGTAAGCTCCTTATTGTCGAGAAAATTGTGCAGACTCTGCAAGCCATCGAAGATGCGCCGACCTTCATCATCTTCTTCGCTGCCGCTGGCCTTTTCCCAGGATTGAATTGCTCGCTGCAGCTCAAGATAAGGCTCGGTTCTTTCGGGAAGCTGGTAAATCTCATGAATTGCTTTACGAACCTGCTCAAGCTGTAGAATCGATGCGCCCATTTAACCAACCCTTTACATGAATCTACAGTAAATTCTAACTTCTGGCGCCAACAGTCGCAAGCTAAATGTAATCTGATGCGGTTTATCTTTTTTTAAATCCGAAATTATGTTATTTCGTTAGGTGTTTCATGACCAATGAAACGGGAGGAAGCATGAAAAAGTTAAATTGTCTCGCACTGTTTGTCTTTGTATGTCTTTGTTTATCAGGGTCGGCGCTGTTTGCCGACGGGATGGTTTTTCCGTATGATCCGATCGAACCACAGCCGCACATTATCTTTCGACCGCCCCCCAGACCAGTTGATAATTTTACTGTGCCACTCTCGGTTACCAAGCATCATGTAAAGATTCAGATAAATAATCTTGCAGCGGCAACCCAGGTTGACCAGAAGTTTTATAACCACGAAAACAGAGTAATTGAGGGGTTGTATATTTTCCCTCTGCCGATTGGTGCTTCTATAAGCGACTTCGCCATGGATATTGAAGGAAAAATGACCAAAGGCGAGTTGCTTGAGGCAGAAAAAGCCCGCAAGATCTACGAAGATATTGTCAGGCAGATGCGTGACCCCGGCCTTCTTGAATTTATGGGTCAGGGAATTTTCAAGACCCGCATTTATCCGATAAATCCCTTGAGCCATAAAGATGTCAAACTCTCTTACCAGGAAGCATTGAAAATGGAAGGTGGCCTGGTGCGCTATGTTTACCCGTTAAACATCGAAAAATACAGCCAGGAAGATATGAAAGATGTTGCAATCGAGGCTCACATCAAATCAGACCTGCCGATTGCCTCGATTTATTCGCCCACCCATAAAATTTCGGTGAACCGCAAAAACGACAAAGAAGCGGTAATTGGCTATGAAATCGATAAAGTCCGCCCCGACAAAGATTTTGTACTTTATTACTCGGTAGCGCGCAAGGATGTTGCTGTAACTTCACTTTGTCACCGCCCGGACCCGACAGAAGACGGCACCTTCATGCTGATGCTTGCCCCGGCGCTCAAAGACCTCGAAGAAAAAACTCCCAGCATCGACGTGGCGCTGGTGATGGACACTTCCGGCAGCATGGCAGGCGCGAAAATTTCTCAGGCCCGCAAAGCACTTGAATTCTGCATCAATTCACTCAATGAATCGAGCAGTTTTCTTCTGTGCAATTTTTCTACCGAAGCAGAATCATACAAACCGGCCATGACAAAGATGACGCCCGAAGTGCGGGAAGGTGCTCTCAATCACATCCGCAATCTTGACGCAATGGGCGGCACCAATATATCTGAAGCGCTTGAACTGGCGATCAACGCCTTGAACAAAAGTGAGTCGAACAACCCGCGCTTCATCGTCTTCGTCACTGACGGCAAACCGACAGCCGGTCAGACTGATCCCGCCGAAATTCTGAAAATCGTCGGCAACAAAAACACAAAGGGAATAAGAATTTTCTCATTCGGCGTCGGCGATCAGCTCAATGCCGAACTTATCGACAATCTCGCCGATCAGAATGGCGGTGTTTCAGACTACGTTTCTGAAGACGAAGACCTTGAAATCAAGATTTCTTCACTCTTTTCAAAGCTGACTCATCCTGTTTTAACCGATGTCGGGCTGCAGTTCAGCAATGTCGAGGTTTCACAGATCTACCCGCGCAAAACCGGCGACGTATTCAAAGACAGCAACATTCTCGTTCTTGGCCGTTACAGCAAACCCGGCCCGGCATTGATAACTCTCACCGGCAGCGTCAAAGGTCAGCCGGTAAAAATGGATTTCGAAACTGAATTTCCGGCCAGTTCCAGCGAAAACGCCTTCGTCGCCAAAATCTGGGCGACGCGCAAAATCGGATTCCTGCTCGAACAGATACGCAAAAACGGCGCAGATGAAGAACTGAAGAACGAAATCATCGCTCTCGCAAAACGTTACGGAATTCTCACGCCCTACACTTCATATCTGGTACTCGAAGATAACGACAGCCTTGGTCCGAATCTGCGACAGACGCTGGTGCCAGAATCAATGCCCTCAGCTTCGTTTGAAGAAAGCCGGGCCAAATATTCTGTCGACCGCCTCCAGAATCTTTCTGATGGTGCAGATGCGGTTGGGGCATCGAGAGAAATGAACTCACTCAAATCAGCAGCCGCACCTCAGAGTTTCAGCGCCCCGGCACCGCGCCCGGGCAGTTCCGGCGCTACCCGTCAGGTGCTGCAGGCACCGATACAGAAAGAAATCGACGCCAAAACCTTCTATCTGATCGACAACAAATGGGTAGACAGTGAAGTAAAGGGCGAGAAAAACAAACTGGTGATAAAAGCCTGGTCTGACGCCTATTTCAAACTCTGCCAGAAATACCCGGCACTGGCCAGATTCTTCTCGGCCGGCGAGCGTGTCGTGGTCAAGTTTGCAGACCGCATTATCGAAATCAGTCCCGATGATGGCGAAGAGAGAAACATTGACCTCTGATTGACTTTCTGACTTCAAACGCCGGCATTGCTATTGAGCAATGCCGGTGTTTTTCTTTGTCTGCCGAGACCTTCTGTTGTCTGTCGATGTTTATCGGTGCTTTTTGTGGCCTGTTGTGATATCATGCCCTTCATTAATCAAACAATAGGAGCACAGGGAATGGAACACGCTTCAGAATACGGTGCAAGCTTCCTCGGAATCTTGGTTCAGCTTGGAATCTGCTACGGGTTGTCGACCGACCGCAAAAAAATCGACTGGAAACTTGTCATCTGGGGCATCCTGCTGCAGCTGATTTTCGCGTTTCTGATTCTGAAGACTGATTCAGGCAAGGCTGTGTTCGGTTATCTCAATGACGCGGTTGTAAAAATGCTGAGTTTCACCGAAAAGGGCGCCAGTTTTGTTTTCGGCAATCTGGTGAAATTTGTGGTGCCGGTAGCCGTTTCAAACCCCTCGGCAGCTCCAGAAGTAGCAGCCCAGCTCAACAACCTGCAGCTTACCGCAGGCACCGGCGCTTTCTTCGGGTTTAACGTTCTGCCGACGATTGTTTTCTTTTCCGCCTTTATGGCCATCATGTACCACCTTGGCATTATGCAGCGCCTGGTTTATTACGTCGCTATGGTCATGCAGAAGACGATGAAAACCTCGGGTGCGGAATCTCTCAGCGCCGCGGCCAACATTTTTGTCGGTCAAACCGAAGCCCCGCTGGTAATCAAGCCTTATGTCGAAAAAATGACCTATTCTGAACTCTGTTGCGTCATGACCGGTGGTATGGCCACCATCGCCGGCGGCGTTATGGCCGGCTATGTCAGCATGCTTAAAGACACCATCCCCGGCATCGCCGGGCACCTGGTCGCAGCTTCTGTCATGTCGGCGCCGGCAGCTATGGTATTTGCCAAAATGCTGGTTCCGGAAACAGAAGTTCCGGTCACCAGCGGCAATCTTGAACTGCGTATCGAAAAGATCGACCAGAACGTTATTGACGCTACCGCCAGGGGCTGTTCTGAAGGCATGAGCCTGGCACTCAACGTTGCAGCCATGCTTATCGGCTTTATCGCTCTCATCGCCATGGGCGACCATCTCTGGAGCATGTTTGCCAATCTCGTGGGCCTGACAAAATACAATACTCTCGACTCAATGTTTGGCCTGATCGCCTCGCCGTTTGCCTGGTTGCTCGGGGTTCCGGTTCAGGATATTTCGATTGCCGGCGCCCTGCTCGGCAAAAAAACGGTTCTCAATGAATTTGTCGCCTACGCCGATCTTGCCAGCTACCTCAATGGTAACGTTCTGGTTGATGGCAAGCCGGTTGAACTGGCCATGCGCACCAGAGTCATTCTCAGCTATGCGCTGTGTGGTTTTGCCAATCTCGGCTCGATCGGCATTCAGCTGGGTGGTATCGGTGGAATTGCTCCGTCGAGACGCGGCGACCTCGCTAAACTTGGGGTCAGAGCACTGATAGCCGGCACCTTTGCCTCTTTTCTCACCGCCAACATCGCCGGTATGATGATCTGACAGGAAACCCGCTTTTAAAGCAAACTCAGGGCGCACTGCTTCTTCAAGGCAGTGCGCCCTTTTTATTAGCGTTCAAAGCCGGTCTATGCTATCATACAGCCTGAAATTTATAGCATTCAGGAGCAGCAGATGAAAATCGGATTAGCCGGCTTGCCGATGTCTGGCAAGACAAGCATTTTTAACATGGCCACCAGAGCCAAAGCCCAGACCCGCGATTATCTGGCACAGACAGATGAAATCAATAACGGCATTATCAAGGTTCCTGATGCGCGCATCGACCACCTCGCCACTATTTTCAAACCTAAAAAAACCACTTACGCAACCGTAGAATTCACAGATATTCCCGGTATCAGCAATGCCGAAAGCAAGTCTGCCAGCAAAACCCTCGCCAACATAAGAATCTGCGACGCCGTCATGCTGGTTGTCAGGCTCTTTGCCAGTGAAGAGATACCCCATATCCACAACCGTATAGACCCGGCCGCCGACCTCGAAGAACTCTGTCTTGAATTCATTTTCAGCGACCTCGAAATGGTTACCAATAAAATCGAGCGTCTGAACAAAGAAATGAAGGCCGGTAAAAAGCCTGAACTGGTAAGAGAGCTCGAACTCATGGAAAACCTGAAGAAGGTTCTCGAAGAAAACCGCTTCATCTCTGAAATCGAGCTGACCGATGAACAGGAACACAGCCTGCGCTGCTACCGGTTCCTGACCCAGAAACCTCTGCTTCTTGTCGGCAACTGTTCTGACGAGCAGTTTAAAAACGAGTCAGACCCGGTAGTAACTGCCTTTAAACAGGCATGCCAACAACGAAAATGGTCGCCGATGCTCATTTCTGCCGCTACCGAAATGGAAATTTCGGCTCTTTCGCCAGAAGAAGAAGCTGTTTTTCTTGAAGAGTACGGCATAAAAGAATCTGGCCGCAACCGCCTTATTTCTGAAGCCTATCGCCTTCTCAACTACATCAGCTTTCTTACTGTCGGCGAAGACGAAGTCCGCGCCTGGCCTCTGCAGCGCGGCACCAACGCTCAGAAATCGGCCGGCAAGATCCATTCAGACATCGAACGCGGTTTCATCAGAGCCGAGGTTGTTGCCTACAAAGATTTCGTCGCGAAGGGCACGATGGCAGCAGTGAAAGCCGCCGGTCTGGCGCGTCTTGAAGGAAAAGAATACATTGTCGAAGATGGAGACATTATCAATTTCCGCTTCAATGTCTGATTCGGAAACCAGACCCAGACAGAGCCTGCAGCGACGCCTCGCCAAAGTTTTTCTCGTCATTCTGTTGCTGTTTGTGGTTCTGTTTGCGATCAACTGGCTTTCATTCAGCGATATCGAAGATACTGTCAATGTTTCATTGCCGGTCAACATCAAAATTGCCAGGGCTTATGAAGAGCTTGCGGCCAAATGGACCCAGCTTGGCGAAACCGTAACCGAAAGCCTGAAAACCTCACCAGAAGCTGCTGAGCAGGACAACAGCGAAAAACTGCATCAGCTTGAACTGGTAGTCGGACGCATTGAAAAGCTGATTGACGACCCGGCGCGGCACGAAGTCTTGAAAAGCATCAAGTTGATGTTCAAGAGTTTTGAAAAGCATTTCACCTCCTTCGATCTGCTGCTGAAAAGCCGCAATCGCATGCTGAGGAAAAATGCTGACCGCCGCTCAAAAGCGGCCGAAGGCCTGCGGGCCGATGTGACCGGCCTGCTCGACCGTTTCAAAAGCATGATTGTCGACCTGAACAATACCCTGAAAAATCCTGACTTTCAGGCCTCGCTCGGCAATACCTCATCGCTGATGGAGAAGATTTCCAGGGTCGAGAAAGATCTCATTCTTGCAGAAACAGAAGTGGCGCTGTATCTCAGCCTCAAAAAAGGCAAAGATCATGGCGACAAATCTGAGAAGTCATCAGCAGGCCGCGTAGAAAGCCGATTTAGAGCGATTCTATATCTTCTCGGGCGTTCAATTCAAGAAAGCAATGTACCCCTGCACAAAAGGGTTCTCACTCAGGTTGAAGGGAAAATCAAAGGTTTTTTCGAGTCATTCAACCGGTTGCGTAACCTTCTTGAAGCGCCAGAAAGCGAACTTCTCGAAACTGAAGACCAGCTTCTCAAAATGCAGAGGGAAATCAACTCTGTCAAGCATCAGGGTGTAAATGCCGCCAAGTCCGAGGCAGACCTTTTCTGGAACCAGATCAATTCGATTTCAGAAGACCTGATTGCACGTGCTAACCGCAATTCTAATTTTACCCAGACTTTTTTACTGCTGATAGGTGCAATCAGCGCATATCTGGCCTTTTTCTTCCCGACCGCTCTGGGCGGCCCGCTTAAAATGCTGAGCGAAAAGGTTGCAAGCTTCAGACTCGGCAGTGACTTCAAAGCTGAATCCTCTGAAATTGAAGAAATTGATTCTCTCGGCAAGGCTTTTGCTATGATGTGCGGGCGTCTGAATCTTCAGGGTGAAGTAAATCGAAACTACCTCTCTTCAATTCATGGCCTGACCAAATATTTCCGCGAACTGCACGAAACAGAAACCCGCCCGGATCGGCCAAATGAAAGACTTGAAAAAGCGGTTAACCTTATTTTAAAAGAGCTTATCGAACAGAACGAAAAATTTGATCTGATCAAAGTCATGGTAATTCAAACCGACCCGGAAACCGGTGAAAAGTTCTTTGTCAGGCTGGGGGATCATGAATTCAGCGAGCGCTTTATGAAAAGCCCTGAGTTTGAACCCTACTGCCTGTCTGCCGGTGTCAATCCGAGTCACGGCCAAACTGCCCATGAAGAAAAAATACCCTTTGAAAAGGGCCTGACCGGCTGGTATTTCGAATTTGCCTGTGGCATCAAGGCCGGGGTAGAAGCTGACAGTTTTTTCAAAGAGGTTTATTCGGCACCGCCAATCAAAAACAATCCAGTTCTTGCTGACCGTGACTTCGAAAAGGGTCTTGCCGGCAGCCTTATGCTGGAACCGCTTAATGTGCCCGGAGATAACGACAATGAGCTTCAGGCACCGCGTGGAATTCTTTTTGTCTACAGTATCGATGAAAACACCCGACTGTCGTGGCAGGAAATCTTTTTTGTTCAGATCATTGCCGGCCAAATTGCATCGATCATTGAGACAGATGCCCTGTTAAAAGACCACGACAAGAAAAAGATCATCGACGACCAGCTGAACATGGCCAAGGAAATTCAGGATAATCTTCTACCAAAGAGCGTTCCACAAATACCTGGCCTGCGCATCAATAAAATCAACAAATCAGCGGCCGAGGTTGGCGGAGACTATTTTGACTTTTTTGTTCTTGGCCCAAAGCGTATTGGTGTTGTAATTGCCGACGCTTCAGGTAAAAATGTTCCGGCCGCCATCATCATGACTGTTTTCAAGACGACTCTGTCGACCATGGAACTTGATAAAATGGGGGCAGGAGAAGTTCTGACACGTGCCAACCGCATTATTGCAAAAAATATTACCAACGATCGCTTTATCACTGCAATGTACGTTATAATTGATGCAGAGACAGGTAATGTTGAAATGGCAAGTGCCGGGCACAATCCGGCGTTTGTCTCAAATGGTTATGGTCACAATCATATTCTGCGCGAAAAGTCAGAAAAGGGCCTGCCCCTCGGCATTCTGGATGACTATGAATATGGTTCCAAAAGTTTTCAGCTGGTAGCTGGCGATCTGCTGCTGCTTTACACTGACGGAGTTACCGAAGCCCGCAACAGCGATGATGAAGAGTTTGGTGACTTTGGCTTGAAAAGGTTTCTCGCGAGGGTCAGAGGCAAAAATCCGGCCCAGGATCTCCTCGATGCCGTAGAAGATTTTGCCTATCTGGCCACACAGCATGATGACATAACTGCCGTGACCATTGAATATGACGGGAGCAAAGCATGAACAGTCAGATTGAATCACAGGCCCGCACCTACTGGGATAAAACCTGGAACCGCTTCCTGAAATACCACGGTATGATAGCCCCCTCTGCCAAGCTGGTTCAGCACCTGCTCGGCCATGTTCCGCGTCACGGCGTAATCCTGGACCTTGGCTGCGGCGAAGGCCGCAACAGTCTTTATCTGAGTCAGGTTGGCTACAATATCATCGGTCTCGATCTTTCATTCAAGGCTGCCCGGGTTATGAAAAACAACTTTTTCGAAGAAGAACTCAAGGGCCTTGTGCTTACCGGCGACGCCAGATCTCTGCCGCTGGCTTCTGAAAGTGTGGATGGCATTCTCGCGCACCATCTTTTCGATCATCTCGACCGCACAAGCTTTTTCAAGGCGGCAGAAGAAGCCTTTCGCGTTCTCAAGCCTGAAGGGGTAATGCTGCTGACCATGGACAGCTTCTCTGAAATGACCGGCGACAACAATGCCATTTCGACCGATGATGGCTCGATAGTTTATGTAAAAGGGGCCCGCAAGGGCATGCTGGTCAGACCATTTCAGGAAGATGAAGTGGCCGAAATGGTAGACAAAGGCTGGGAAACCATCAAGAACGAAATCACACCCGGGCGTGGCAAGATAATGCTGCTGCGCAAATGCAGTCTTACCTGAAAAAACAGACCCAGCCCGCCCGGCAGCATCGGTCTGACCGACTGCCATATTTTATTGCGTTCGTCTGCAATTGTTCAGCTTCGCGAACTATTCAACCTCGCGGATTATTTTGGCCGGAGCGGCGGTAACCTGGTTGCGCCCGTGTTCCTTAGACCAGTAGAGAGCAACGTCAGCAGCCTTTATCAGTGAATCCATGTCGTCGGCACAATCAGAGAATACCGAAACCCCGAAGCTGGCAGTGATTTTTATAACAACACCGTTTACTTCGAGAAAATCTGTTTCGATCGACCTTCTGATGCGCTCAGCAACAGCAACGGCACCGGTCATGTCTGTTTCCGGCAGCACGAGAGCAAATTCCTCGCCGCCATAGCGAACTGGCAAATCGTGGGTTCGCACGGCGCGTCGCAGTATCGAAGCAACATGCTTGAGCACCTCGTCACCAGTCTGGTGGCCGTAAGTATCGTTAAGCTTTTTGAAGTGATCTATGTCGACCATGATCAGAGCGAGATTGCGTTTAAAACGTGCAGCTCTCTTGATTTCGTCGAGCAATCGCTGTTTGAAATAGCGATGCAGATAAAGTTTGGTCATGCCATCGGTGATGGCCTGCTCATAAAGCTGAGCGTTTTTGACTGCGGCGCCGAGCTGAACTGCAAAAACCTTGATCAGCCTTATATCGCGCGAGGTGAAACCATTTGCACCCGCAGTGGCACACAGATGCAAAAGGCCAAGAAACTCACCCTGGTTGAGAATCGGTACAACTACGAATGCTTCACCGAAAACCTTTTCGTCGAGGCGCTTCAATTCAGCCGGCTGACTCTTGCCCTTTTCGTATTCGAAGGTATCCTTGCGCTCGGCAACAATCTGAAGAATTTCGGAGTCTTCGAGCGAAAGGTTTTCCGGCAGTTTGCTGGCATCGCCAAGATGGCTCATCAGGTTGAACTGGCGGTGCTCTTCTTCGTAAAGCCAGGTAGTGCCTCTCTCGATGTCAGTGATTTCAGAGATCGCACTCATTGCCATATCAAGCAGCGCCTGGAGTTGAAGCTCTGAAGAAATCATCTGAGACGCCTGGTAGAGAATGCTTACTTCCTGGATTTTTTCGTCAAGGCGCACATTTGCTTCGCGCAGCTCAGAAAGCAACAGAAAGTTATTGATCGCAACCGAGATATTGCGCGAAAGAGTCTTGAGAAAGCTGACTTCTTTTTCTGTGAGCGGTATTTCCTTGAGTTTATGGCCAACCACCAGAAAGCCGATGAGCTTCTCTCTAACCTTGAGAATCGATATACAGTCAAGGTTATCTTCAGCGAAAGCCTCGAGAATGCCGCGCAAGTGCTTATAATCTGCGGCGCGGTAGGTAATATCGGCAGAATCTGCCTCAAGGGCAGTTATCTCATCATGCGGCAGGTCATATTCAAAATTTTTATGAACCAGCTTCCAGGAGCAACGCAACGAGACCCGTTTGTTATAGTTGTCGAAAAGAAATATGCCACCCTTGCGAACGCCGAGGGTACCCAGCAACAGATGTAAAAGCGACTTGAGCTGCGCATCAAAACTTGAGACACGACACAACTCGTCTCCGATGTCGCTCAGAGCTTCAAGAACATACTCATAGCGCAGCACCTGCTGCTGCATTTTCTGTTCAACTGAAGACGTCTGTTCTGATTCAGACATTAAAATCAACCTTTATATTTTGCTACAGCCTCTTCCTCTTTGTCAAAAGGTTCTGCGAATTGCAGAAGGCCCATCATTTCGAAGGTCTTTCGGTTGGTCGGAGTAAGGTTGGTAAATGCCAGAGCACCACCAGATTCTTCGATTGCCTCAATTACCCCGATCAAGATTGAAATACCGATACTGTTGATCAAAGGCGACTGTTCGAGATTGATGACAATTTTGTTTACAGATTTTTCAAGGTGCTCTGAGCAGATTTCGTCAACCTGTTCAGCCCCAAGGTCGTTGAGGTAACCCTTGGTTCTGATTATCAGCACCGGGCCATCAACCTGATGCGAAAGAGAAAATTCTTCTGACATAATTGTTTTTAAAGCTCCTCGGAGACTTGAGCTCTCTCTGCAGACCTGACTACTCTGCGAAAGAATTATTACATACCAACACTAACATAAAAGCAGACGATAAACAACAGGCAAAAATTTCAACTTTCTGCATTTCATTCTTGCTTTTCAACAAACTCTAAATATATTGCTTGCCTTATGTGGAAATACAATCGCCAGATTCTGGTCAGATACCTCAGTTTTTTTGCCGGTATACTCATTGCAGGCTACCTGCTTGCAATGAATGCGGGGAGACAGGAAGCCCTGCTGACCCGCAGCGGCCTTAAAAATGCCATTACTGAAATGGTTGTTGCCTGCGAACTTCTTCCCCTGACCCACAGCATCGGGCTTCTGATGGTTGCCTTTCTGCTGATTCTGGCGGGTGTACCCTCCATAATCATTTTCACGCCGCTTCTGCTTGCCAAGGGTTTTGTGGCAGCGTACATTTTAACTCTGGCCGGGCAGACCGGCGCTTCTTTCGTTTCAATTCTGCTTGCTTTTCGCCGTTTTCGTCCGACGGGCAGCAAACTTGAATTCAAACTTACCGCACTCACAGAAAAATTTCGTGAATTTGCCTTCTGGAGCCGTGTTTACTATGCCTTTCCGCTAAGAACCATCGACTCCATGACTCCGGTCCTCCACCCTGAAAATCAACCGCTGCACACGATCATGCCGCGTGTTTTCGGCGCGATAGCGGTTCGAATGCTTATTCCGTCACTATGGGTCAATTCTCTGATTAAATTATTGACATCTTTAAACTACAACCCGGATGGTGACGCAAAATCGCTGTTAATATGGACTTCGGCACTGGTCGTATACACTCTTATTCCGAGAGTTCCAGAACTCTTCATCTGCCCGGCCGATATCAGAGAAGCGCTGTTTATCGTAGAAAGTCCGTCTTCAGGAGCTGTCGCCTCATCCCTGCCAAATGGCAGCATCCCAAAAGGGGTAAATGTTCCCGCCCCGAAGGTTTCGGTAAAACGAAATACAGGCGCAACCACCCCCCAGTTAGTAAAGTAGTTGACTATCCCTCCACTTTTGTTTAAACCTAATGAGGAAGTTTTTGCACAACTAAAATTCCGGAGGGTTAAATGTCCTACGATGCATCTATGATAAAAGAACTCAAACACCGCGCCGCCAGAATCCGCTGGCTGTCCCTTAAAACCACAGCTGAAGCCGGTTCAGGGCACCCCACCTCCTGCTGTTCTGCGGCCGAAATACTTGCAGCACTCTTCTTCAGAGTAATGCGCTATGATCCGAAAAATCCCGCCTCGCACGCTAACGACCGCCTTGTCATGTCAAAGGGGCATGCTGCTCCAGCCCTTTATGCAGCCTGGTGCGAAGCCGGTTATCTTGAAGAAAAAGAACTTTTTACCCTGAGAAAAATGGGTTCGCGCATTGAAGGGCACCCGATGCCAAGCCTGCCATTCGTGGATGTCGCAACCGGTTCGCTTGGTCAGGGCCTTTCAGTCGGTCTCGGCATTGCCATTCAGCAAAAGAATGTCGTAAAAAATGGCGCCCGCACCTTCGTTCTCATGGGTGACGGCGAAGTTGCAGAAGGCTCAGTCTGGGAAGCCTTCGCTCTGGCAGATAATCTTAAAACCGACAACCTCATCGGCATTATCGACGTCAACCGCCTTGGCCAGAGCCGCGAAACCATGCACGGCCATGATATGCGCACCTACGCCAGAAAAGTTGAAGCATTCGGTTGGGAAGCCATTGTCGTTGAAGATGGCCATGACATCGAGCAGGTTCTCAAGGCTCTTGAGCAGGCTGTCCATGTTACCGGCAAGCCTGTCTGCGTCATTGCACGCACCCTGAAGGGCGGCGGCCTGTCACAGATCGCCGACAAGGACAACTGGCACGGCAAGCCGATCGTCGCCGGCCAGGGACTTGAACAGGCCCTTGAAGAAGTCAGCAAAGACCTGATGAAAACCCCGCCGGCACCGGCCATTGCCAAACCTGCCGAGATCAAGGGTACAATCGTCACCGGTCCGCTCAAAGCCAATATTGAACCGGCACCCTACAAAAAAGGCGAAAAAGCTGCCACCCGCCAGGCGGTTGGCCCGGCTCTCGTTAACCTTGGCAAAGCCGATGAAAGAATATGGGCCATTGACGGCGACACCCAGAATTCGACCTATTCACAGAAATTCGGCGAAAAATATCCTGAACGCTTTGTAGAATGTTTTATTGCCGAACAGAATATGGCGGGCGTAGCAGCCGGTCTGGCCGCACGCAGCCTGATTCCGTTCGCAACCACCTTTGGCGCTTTCCTTGCCCGTGCATTTGACCAGATCAGAATGGCAGCTCTATCAGGTCTGAAAGTTAAATTTATCGGCACCCATGCAGGCATTTCTATCGGTGAAGATGGCCCATCGCAGATGGCTCTTGAAGACCTTGCAGCATTCGCCACCCTGCCGAATGGCGCTGTGTTTTATCCTTCTGATGCTGTTTCTGCTTACAACTGCATCGTAAACCTTGCAAAACATGATGGCCCGGGTTACGTCAGACTCTCGCGCCCGAATTCAGAAGTTCTCTACGATGCCAATGAAACTTTCCCGATCGGCGGTCTGAAGGTCATTAAAAAATCAGACTCGCCTGCCCTGACTGTTGTCTCTTCAGGGGTTATCGTGCATGAAATTCTGAAGGCACTGAAAAACGTTCCTGGCGCAGAAAAGATACAGGTTGTCGATCTCTACTGCATCAAACCCTTCCCAAAAGAAGAGCTTGGCAAGCTGGTCAAGGCTTCTGGCGGAAAAGTCGCCGTGTTTGAAGAACACGCACCAGAGGGTGGCGTAGGAGCCGCAGTCGCTATGCACCTGGCCGGCCAGATCAGTTCATTTAAGCATGTGGCAGTAACGAGTGTGCCAAGATCAGGCACACCTGAAGAACTTCTCGAATCCTTCGGGCTGTCTTCAGGCCGCATCGCCGAAACACTGAAAAGCCTGGTCAAGTAAAAACCAATGAAAAGTCAGGGGAAACAACCTCAACAAACAAAGGGTTGTTTCCCCTTCTCTTTTTTGCTGAAAAATATTTTGAAAAATATGCAGTTTTTTGCTGCACAGCCTGCCTTGTCGAAGTCTCTGAACATCTGTCGTTGTTTGCCGACGTCTGTTGTCGTCGGCGGCGAAAAGCTAAACAAAGCCTTATTTTGCGCCGACAGGGTTTATGGATTTGTTTGCCTCCTTATTTTTCAGGTCCGGGAATACCCGGATCTTTTTTTTTGATATGAATTGAGAAATTACCAAGGAGCTGAAAAAGATGTATATCATCGGAATTTGTGGGTTGTCCGGTTCTGGCAAAAGCAGTGTCTCACGGGCGGTAGTCGATAGATTCCCCGGTAAAATAGCGGTTCTCGAGCATGATATGTATTATTATGCCAAAAAAGACAAACCAAAGATTAAAAACTACGACCACCCGGATGCGCTTGAAACAGGCCTGATGATTCAGCACATCAACGACCTGCGTAATGGCAGAGCAATCGAGCGGCCAATATATGACTTCAAAAATTCTGACCGCTGCAAAGAGACGGTAACAATCGAACCGCACCCGATTCTGATCGTCGAGGGCCTGCTGCTTTTCAATATTCCGGAGATAATGCCTCTTCTGGACCTGAGAATATACATTGACGTTCCGCTCGACAAAGCCATTATCAGACGCATCAAGCGCGACCACATCGACCGCGGCCGAACGGTACAGAGCATCATCACTCAATACGAAAGCACGGTAAGAGATGCGGCAATCAATCTGGTACAGCCATCACGCTATCTTGCCGACGTTATCATTCCGCAGGGTGCCACAAATCTGGTCGCCCTCGAAGTGCTTTATGGCAAAATCCGCGACCTGCTTTCGACCGGTAATAAACCCAACGGGTTCATTCATAAAAACGAACAGTGAGCTTGCGTCAGAGCAGACCGTTTTCACGAAAGCTGAAATAGCCCTTTTCTTCGCTGCCAACGATGACGTGATCGAGCATTCTGATGGCGAGGGCATCAGCTGCGGCGATTAGTGATCTGGTAATTACCAGATCGGCATTTGACGGTCTCAATTGCCCGGTCGGATGATTGTGAACCACGATAATACCAGTTGCGTGCAGTGTCATTGCCCGCTTCATGATCTGCCTCGGAAAAACGGCGGTCTGATCTTCGACGCCACGCGAAAGTACCTCATCCTTGATAATGCGGTTGGCGTTGTTCACAAATATAACCCGAAGTTGTTCTTCGGGCAGGTTTTCCATGGCGGTGCCAAGATATCTTATCAGGTCTGAGCCGTTTGAAATGCAAACATCGACAGAAAGTGCGCGGCGGCGGCTGAGAAGAATGCTGACTTCGCGCATCAAAGCGATAATTCTGGCAGAAGCAGCCCCAACGCCGGAAATTTTACAAACCTGTTCGCTGCCGGCGCTAAAAACCTTTTCGAGACTGCCAAATTCTTTTAACAGGTTTTTCGCCAGGTCTTTGGTATCTCTCTGCCTGTAAACATAGAAAAGCAGCATTTCAAGTATTTCGTGGTCAGCAAAACCATCGAGCCCGGTGTTGTCAAACCTTTGAAACAGACGCTGGCGATGCCCCTCATGCGGATTTTCTGCAACTTTCGCATCATTTTTCCGAATGCTCTCTTCACTTTTCAGCCTGCCCATTGCCCTCCCCCATCTTCTTTCTGCATGCTTGCAGGTTATTAAATGTTTTTTTTGGCCGGTAAAAATTTAAAATAATCTTTGATTAAGTCATTATTATGATAATCTAAATCGTCTTCTCCTGATAGTGAACTTTTGAGGAAAACCATTATGTATTTTGGCAGCAGACAGTTTTCTCTCCGTATAACCCTTTTTTCTGCACTCCTCGCAACCGTCCTGTTTACAACCCTTATTAATGCGTTAATGAGTTCCATGCATGTGAAAAACATCATCATGCAGACAATCAGAGAAAACCTTTATATAGCCGTCGGAATCGGTGCTCAGCAGATAGATGGTGACGTACACTCTAAAATCAGAAATTCCGACGACGAGAATTCAGAAGAGTATAAAAGTATTTTTCAGCAACTCGATAAAATACGACGCATTAACCCTGACATAAAAAACGTTTACACAATCAGGCAAAACGCCAGCAGTTCAGCCGTCTTCATCGTCGATGCCGATCCGAAAATAAAAGAGAGAGCCAGAATCGGGCACCGCGTCATTCAGCTTACTCCGGCAATCAGAGAGGCCTTTGCATTCCGCAACCGGATCGTGGTCGAAAACACTTTTTTCTCTGACGAGTGGGGTACTTTTGTCTCAGGGTTTGCCCCTTTCTACAACGCCGCCGGAACTTTCGAGGGGCTTCTCGGAATAGATGTCATGGCAGAAACAGTTAAATTGCATCAGATCAACAACATCGCGCACATCATCATGACCAGTCTGGTTGTAGGTATAGTCGCTCTGATTCTGAGTCTTATTCTTTCGCGGGAAATCTCAAACCCTGTCAGTGCGGTAACTAATGATATGCGACAGATACAAGATTTCAATCTTGAAACCGAACTTGCGCCGGGCTCGATAATCCGTGAAATCAGAACAATGACCGATGCCCTTGAAAATATGAAAAAGGGGCTGAGGTCATTTAAAAAGTACGTTCCGACAGAGCTGGTGTCGGATTTAATTATTCTGAAAAAAGAGGCCAGCCTGGAAGTTGAAAAAAGACTGATAACCATACTTTTTTCTGATATTGAAGGCTTCACGACCATCTCTGAAAAAATTTCGCCCGAAGACCTCGCAGAATCAATCGGCATGTATTTCGGAGCAATGACGGGTGAAATCATGAATACGGGGGGTATAGTCGACAAATATATTGGCGATGCGATCATGGCTCTCTGGGGAACCCCGCGGCAGCTGCCTGACCACCCGATCGCAGCCTGCAAAGCCGCCCTTGCCTGCCGCCGCAGAGAGATGGAAATAAATGAAATACTGAATAAAAAGGGGCTTCCGCCTTTCTTTACAAGGTTTGGTATAAATACCGGCGAGGCTCTGGTTGGTAATATAGGCTTTGACAAGCGCATCAGCTACACAGCCATTGGCGATAATGTCAACCTTGCAGCCAGGCTTGAAGGAGTTAACAAACTCTACAACACCGGGATACTGATTAACGAATCCACAAACGATCTGGTCAAAGACCAGATGCTGACAAGATTTATCGATACCGTTATCGTTAAAGGGAAAACCTGCGGAACCAGGATTTTTGAACTTATCTCCTGCCGTTCAGAAGCCTCTGATGAGCTTACCGAAAGAACAGAACGATACAATGCCGGAATGGAAAAATACATCGATCATCGCTGGAATGAGGCGCTGACCATATTTAACTCGCTTAAAAACGCAGAAGCAGACCCGCCACTACAATTAATCATCGAAAGGTGTCAGAATTTTGCCAGCAACCCGCCCGGCAAAGATTTTGTCGGTGTGGTTTCTCTGAGGACCAAATAGCTTCTATGCGGCTTTCGAGCAAAATTTGTTCAGGCAGCAACGCAAAGCCTCGTTATCAAGAGGTTTGATCAGGTAATCGTTCATGCCTGCTGCAATTGCCTTTTCCCGGTCTTCTTTCATTACTGCTGCAGAAAGCCCGATTATTGGAAGAATTTCAGAGATCTCATTTCGAATGATTCGTGTGGCTGCAAGGCCATCCATGACCGGCATGTGAACATCCATAAGACAGAGATCGAAACTTTGACTTCGAAGCGTATCCACAGCTTCCTGGCCGTTCTGTACGAATTCACAGGTTGCTACATTTCCATCCAGGATTTCTTTAAGAAGGCGGCGACTGCCCATATCGTCTTCTACAACAAGAATACGGAAGCCTGAAAAGCTGATTGGCTCTGCAGCATTTTCATAAGCATCGTCAGAGCTCCGCTTCTGCCCTTCACAAACTTCTGAAATAGTAGAGTAAAGCTGTCTTCGAGTAAAAAGGGTCGGCAGAAGAGCCTGGTATCCCAAACTTCTTGCCACATCGAGACTTTCAATCTCTGCGCCTGAAGTGACCAGGATCAATCTGAGTCGTTCAGGAAAATTTTTTCTGAGCAGAATAATTTCCTCTGATATCAGTTTCCTGCCAGCAACCAAAAGAATCAGACAGGAATCCTGTTCAATTTGGCCAAATCCACTGTTCAGGTAATTAACAATATGGTCAGCCTCTTTAAAACATCCGACTAAATTGACCTGTGCGATTTTCAGGTGGTTCAGCAGGCTTTCAGCGCAGACAGTTTCCTCTGCAAGGACAGCAAACCTGCATTTCAGCAAATTTTCAGACAGGTTGAAACCGTCTTTTTCAGCAGCACGCGGGTGCAATTTCAGGGTAAAAATAAATTCACTGCCTTTTCCAGGTTCTGATTCAACAAAAATATCGCCCCCACATGCTTTAACTATAGATTTGCATATCGAAAGCCCAAGACCGGTACCGCCGAATTTGCGAGTTGTCGATTCATCAACCTGGGTAAACGGTTGAAAAATGACCTCTATCTTATCAGCTGGAATGCCAATTCCCGTATCGCACACATGAAAACGCAAAACCACATCATCACCATCCACCGCATGCCGACAAACTTTCAGAATAATTGAGCCTTCACGGGTAAATTTTCCGGCGTTGCCGATGAGGTTTACCAGAACCTGCTGCAGGCGCGTCGGGTCGCCAATCAGCATTTCTGGAACATCACGATCGATTCTGATCGAGGTCTCGATTCGCTTCCCGGTAAGGCGTGGCGTACAGATGTTCATGGCTTCGACACAAACCTCATCGATGTTAAATTCAATTTTTTCGAGCACAAAATGGCCAGAATCAAATTTTGAAACGTCAAGGATATTGTTGATTATTTCAAGCAGCAGACTTCCACTCGACTGAACAATCTTGAGGTATTCTTTCTGCTTTTCGGTCAGACTGGTACGCTCAAGCAGTGCCGAAAAGCCAAGAATTGCATTCATTGGGGTCCTGATTTCGTGCGACATGTTGGCGAGAAAGTAGCTTTTGGCTCTTGTGGCAGCTTCAGCGGCCTCTTTGGCCTGAATCAGCATAGCTTCAGCCTGCTTGCGCTCAGTGATATCGATAAAACTGGCAAGTGACGCCAGAATTTTTCCATCTTTATCAAGAACCGGCGAGCCAAAGACCTCGAGAAGCCTTTTACTGCCATCAGGCAGTTCGACCAGCATATCTTCTACCGAGGTTGTTTCGCTGCGAATACCAAACATGATCGGCATCGATTCGACAGCACTGCTGTCAAGCTTACCGTTCCGGTATAACCGATAAATTTCTGCCAGAGCCTGGTTGGCCGGACTTGCCAATAACCCCTTGCCAAGAAGCTGCAATGCCATTTCATTTGCTACCAGCGGCTTGCCAGAAGACATTTCTACCATAAAAACGCCGACCGGAATATTATTGATAAGAGCTGAAAACAGAGCGTTCTGCCTGGACAGAATCGCACGATTCTGTTCAAGGTCATCTTCGGCCTTTTTTCTCTGGGTGATGTCAAAGTCGCTGCCACGATAACCCAGCAGTTTGCCGGCGTCATCGAGAACCGGCAGGCCATTGGTAATAAGCCAGACAAGTTTTCCCTCGCGCGTCACCGCCTTGTTCTCAAGATTTCCGAAAAGCTTTTTCTGAGCAAAAAGCTCCATAGAAACTCTTTTAAACTCTTCGCGACCATCTTCGGGGTGCAAGTCATAAAAATGCTTTTTACCGACAATATCTTCCTGGTCATATCCCAAACTGTCTTTGACCGAAGCGCTGATATAGGTATAAAGGCCAGTTTGATCAACTTCCCAGATAATCTCGCGTGAACATTCGACAACCTGCTCGAACCGGTTGTTCAATTCCTGCAATTTTTTTTCGGCAAGAACGCGCCCGCGAATTTCCTTTTCAAGGGGCATATAAACAAGAAATCCGAAAAGCGCACCCACCGCAATCAGTGAAAGAATGAAAATATAGCGGAGCTGATCGCCGAAGCGGGTAATCTCTCTCGGCACTATTACCTGCAGAATCAAGTCGCTCTTCATTGAAAGGTCTTTTAACAGACAATAACCGGCCACCTGCGTCGAATCGAATGGCAACACAAAATCTTCGGCACCGTCACTGAATGCTTTATGCGCCATAGCAAATCCCTGTGACAACTTCGGCGAATCGCTACGCCTGACCATAAGGCCAGCCTTGACAAGACCACCAAGAAACTTCAGTTCTTTTGTATCGAGAAACTTTGCAAAAATTATGGTTCCTCTTGGCGGGCCAGTGTTATCGCTGCGAAAAACCGGCTGTGAAGAAAGTAATAAAAAGTCTTCACTTTCTATCATCATGCCAGATTTATTGCCGGTCCGGTTTGAGAGATAATCATCGCTCAGCCCCTTTTTCAGGACTTTTAAAAAATCTTCTGAAGTTTTGAAACGCTCCTGATAATCCTTAGATATCCTGCATACAAGAGTTTCTCCAGCAGAATTCAGAAACAGCATGGCATCAAGGCGAAGAGAATCAGGCATGCTATCGTTGAAAGCAGAGTTTATAAAAGCCTGATTGCGATCTTCCATGAAATTATATGTGTCATCCCATACAGACCAGTCGTTAGCCTGAATCTCTATCTGTTTGATTCGCTCAGAAAAAGTCTCTGTCACACGGGAGATGTTTTTCTGCACCATTCTCTCTTCGAGTATCGCAAAACCATGCCGCAGCGTCAGCATTGAAATGACAAATATCGCGCCTATAAGAATAGAGACGCTTGAAAATATCCAGAGAGCGGTTTTTCGACTGATCTACATTTTTTCTGCCCAACCTGCATTTATACGAAGTGAAGTCTATCACCGCATCAAAGATTCAGCAAGCAGACTGTATTTTAAACAAAGCAAGCCATCAGACACACAGTGAAGCGTATAAAAATTACTCTGTTCTGCACACGCAAAAGATGTAAACCATTCTGGTCAGGCTATAAAAGCAAAATCCAGATTTTGCACATCCGTCATGACGTTCGCACCTGAAAACTTGTGTTGTTGCCTGAATGAAAATTGAACTGGCGTTATTACGTTTGAAATTCGAAAAGGCGCGATTTTACTTGCCCCTTTAGTGATAAAGGATTAGACTCGTTTGAAAGATTTAACCATTTATCAAGGCAAGGAGAACGAAGATGAGTTCCCAGAAATCTTTAAACTATCTTGGCATCAAGCCTCAGAAAAATGTTTTTCTCAACCTCTCGGCAGCGGAACTGGTTGAAAAGGCCATAAACCGCTCAGAAGGCCGTATGGCCGCTAATGGTGCCCTGCTAATCGACCGCAACAATGGCTCGCGCTTCGGTCGTTCGCCAAATGACCGGTTTATTGTAAAAACCCCGGGTACAGAAGACGTCTGGTGGGGCAACGTTAACCGTCCGTTTGAACCAGAAAACTGGAACAAACTCTTTAAGAAAGCCAAAGAATATATCAGCGGCAAAGATATCTTCATTTTTGACGGGTTTGCCGGAGCTTCACCTGAGCATCGACTGCAGGTGCGCGTAGTTGCCGAGCAGTCGTGGCACGCTCTGTTTGCCACCACTCTTTTTATCAACAGTAAAAACTCAAACGAACTTAAAGAAACTCCAGATTTTACAGTAATGAATGTCTGTAATATCCCCATGGAAGACTTCAAAGAATATGGTCTCAATTCTGAAGTTTTCATTCTTGTGAACTTTGCCGAACGTGTTGTGCTGATCGGGGGAACCCATTACGGCGGAGAAATCAAGAAAAGCATCTTTTCGGTAATGAATTACCTGCTGCCCAAAAAGGGTGTTTTTCCGATGCACTGTTCTGCCAACGTTGGCCAGGACGGCCAGACCGCACTGTTTTTCGGGCTCTCCGGCACCGGCAAAACGACTTTGTCTGCCGACCCGGAGCGCCGCCTGATCGGCGATGACGAACATGGCTGGGACGAAAAAGGTATTTTCAACTTCGAAGGTGGCTGCTACGCCAAGTGCATCAAGCTCAGCCGCGAAGCTGAACCGCAGATTTTCGACGCAATCAGATTTGGTTCGATACTTGAAAATGTCGTGGTTGATCATCGCCGTCTTCCAGACTACGATTCAGATAAAATCACCGAGAATACCCGCGCCACCTATCCGACCAGCCATATCGACAACTGCGTTCAGGAAGGCATTGGCGGGCACCCGAAGAATGTTTTCTTTCTTGCCGCTGATGCTTTCGGCGTATTGCCTCCCATCGCGCGCTTAACGCCCGAGCAGGCTATGTATCACTTTCTTTCTGGCTACACAGCCAAGCTTGCTGGCACCGAAGCCGGCGTCACCGAACCCACCGCAACCTTCTCGGCATGCTTTGGGGCACCTTTCATGGTGTTGCACCCGTTCACCTACGCCAAAATGCTTGGTGAATGCATGAAAAAACACGGGACCCAGCTCTGGCTGGTCAATACAGGCTGGAGTGGCGGTGCTTACGGCACCGGCAGCCGCATGAAGATCAAATACACCCGCGCCCTGCTCAAAGCCGCTCTTGATGGCAGCCTCAAGAATGTAAAATTCATCAAAGACCCGATTTTCAATGTCGAAGTTCCGGCCGAATGCCCGGGCGTT
>JAKQKW010000419.1 GCA_029560455.1 Candidatus Rifleibacteriota bacterium | reverse complement strand
AGAAAAAAACAACTGGCAACGATGCCGGTTTGTTCTGGCACAAATTTTAAAAATTTGTACGTATTTTGCCGGACATACTTTTGAAAAAAACGGTGCTAATCTTCCCCTGAGGTTTGTGAATTCTTCAACGGGGGCACGGCTGCGGAGCCGTGAAAATACAATGGTTGAACTGAACAGGCGCCAGATTTTCATTCTTGTCTTCTTTTTCACCGTAATGATGATTCTGCTCGTCGATGCGGCAAAACCGCTCTAATAGATTCTTTTAAGATTTAATTTTCGCTTTCGGGGTAAAAAAGCGTTTTCTGGGAGGAACCAAATGGCCATCGCCGGTTACAGATTTTCTCGGGTCACCGTCACCGCAGTTTTCATTTTTCTGTCGATAATTGCTCTTGTTACTGGCTGTCGAATATTTTCTGACAGCGGCGACGAGGTTTACTACCCTCAGATAACTGCGACCTCGATGTCCGGCCGCATTCTTGTTCCTGCCGACCCGGCTTCACTAAGGCCGGCAAAAAACGCTACACTGCGCCCTGCCGATCTGGCCGGCTATGTGGGTATTGCCAACGCCGAAGTCTGGATCGAAGACCTGGCCGACAACCCGAAATATCACACCCGTACCAACGCCAGCGGCGTTTATGTGATCAATGATGTTCCGCCCGGCCCGCACCGCATTGTCACCAGGCTTGAAAACGGCGGCTCAACCGTCATGAAGAATCGCTCGGCCGCGATTGAAGTTTCTGACACGCCCGGCCTTGTTCCGGTGCCCGATATGCCTCTGCTGGTCGCAAAAAATGTCGTAACCGGGCAGTTGCGTGACGCCGACGGCAATTTTCTGCCCGAGAATACAGTTCTTACCCTATGGGGCGAGTCGTTCAAAGTTGGCAAAGATGGCATTTTTACCAGCCCGCCATTGCCGGAAGGTTTCAACTCTGCTGAAATTCAGGTGCAGCTGCCCAACGGAAACGGCGCGACAAGCTTTTCTGCGCCTTTCGTTTCTGATATCGTTCCGGTTTTTGTCGACATCAAGGTTGGTGGCAGTCAGGAAACCGGCAACCATGCTCCATCCGTCATTCTGCAGGCCACTCAGGCCGGAGAAATGGTGAATAAAGTTACGCCCGGTTCTTCTGTGGTTCTGAACGCTGTCGGATCAGATCTCGATGTGAGTGACCGCACTATGCTCTCAATAACCTGGGAAGTCACCGCCGGAACTCTTTCCAATGGTTCATCTGATTTCGAAAAGACCTGGAAAGCGCCAGATTATCAGGCTCTTGCCACGATCACCGTCGAGGTGAAAGACCCGAAGGGGGCGGTCGGTGTAGCGAAGTTGCCAATTCTTGTCGGTATCAGCAGCCCCTCACAGCATGATGGCACCAGGCCTTCTGTAACGCTTCGCAGCGAAGTTACACAGATTACCGATTCAGCCGCCTTTGTCGTCAGCATTGCTTTCGACGAAATGGTAAGCGGTTTTGCGTTAGAAGATATCTCGCTTACGAACGGCACTGCTGACAATTTCAGCACCATTACCGCCGGTCGGGCTTATTCTGTCAGAGTTAAACCTCAGGCAGCCGGTGTGGTGAAAATTTCGGTTGGTGAAAATGTGGCTCGCGACGTCGCTGGAAACGGTAACCGTGCCTCAAATATTTTGTCAGTTACCAATAAAGTCACTCCAGTGCTGAGTTCTGCCAATTCCATGACCGCATTCTCGTTTACCAGCCTCGGCGTTAACGGCACTATAAACGAAACCAATAAGACCGTAGCCGTAACCGTGCCGTTCGGCACCGATGTAAGCGCTCTGGTCGCCAACTTTACCGTTTCGGCCAACGCCACGGTCCAGATCGGCACTGTTGACCAGGTAAGCGGCGCCACTGCCCATAACTTCAGCTCTCCGGTAGTTTACAAAGTAACATCTGAAAGCGGCGTCACCGCTGAGTATACTGTTACTGTTTTTGTCGCTCAGGCAACCGAGATAACAGCCGCAAATGTTTTGATTATAAATCCGGTTCTGGGTGCAACGCCGCAGGATGCGGCTGCAGTTGAAGCTGCTACTGCCAATGCTGATTACACGGTTACCGGCCTGACCTGGAACGAAGCTCT
>JAKQKW010000409.1 GCA_029560455.1 Candidatus Rifleibacteriota bacterium | reverse complement strand
CTGCGCAGTGAAATGGGTTTCAACCGTAAAGAGGTCAGGTTTCCGAACAAGGCGACGCTGGCGCAGATATTTTCGAAGGCCGGCAATCTCGAAAGGCCCGTTTCCGAAGTTGTGGGCGAGTTCTACAGCCAGTTTGCCGAGCTGAGCAGTGACATAGAAGCTCTGCAGCAGGCTTTTTCGGCTTATAAGCTCAAGAACCTGCTTCTCGACTACGACGACCTGCTGACTTATCTTCACAAACTGCTGAAAGAAAGCCCTGAAGGACGCGCCCGTATCACCAGCCAGTTCAAATACATCATGGCCGACGAATATCAGGACACCAACGGGGTGCAGGCGCGCATAACCATGCTGCTCGGCGGTGAAAAGAACAACATCATGGTGGTTGGTGACGATGCGCAAAGCATTTATTCGTTCAGGGGTGCGCGGGTCAGCAATATCATCAATTTTCCCGACAGCTTTGCCGACTGCCGGGTGATCAGACTTGAACGCAACTATCGCAGCACTGCTGCGATTCTCGACGCCGCCAATAGTCTTATGGACAATGCCGGTGAGGGTTTCAAGAAACGCCTGTTTACCGAAAGGGCCAGGGGTGAGTTGCCTGGGCGAATTAAGTGCGAAGACGAGCAGGAACAGGCTATGTTCGTCGCTGCCCGCATTCTTGAGCTCAGAGAACAGGGCATAAGACTGAACGAAATGGCAGTGCTGTTCAGGTCAAGCTTTCATGCCTACCAGCTCGAACTGGAACTGAAGCGACGTAACATCCCCTATGTCAAATGGGGCGGGTTCAAATTTCTTGAGGCAGGTCACCTCAAAGACATTATCGCCCACCTGCGGGTCATACAGAACCCCGCCGACCAGGTTTCATGGCTGCGCGTGCTGCTGCTGATCGAAGGAGTCGGCACTCACTCGGCCACTGACATTTTTAATTATCTGCGCGGTCGCGATAATCCATTTGACCTGAGCGAATTCAAAGCCAGGCCCAGGGCTGCTGACGGCCTGAAAAAGCTTTCTGCAATGCTGCAGTCTGCGGCTAAAGCTGGCCCTGTTCCGCCTCTGCGGCTGCTCGAAATCGTGACAGACTATTACCTGCCGATTCTCAAATTAAGATTTGATGACTACCCGCGCCGAATCAAAGATATTGACCAGCTGGCGATCATTGCCGGTAAATTCACCAGCCTGGTTGAATTTCTGGCTGATCTGGCGCTGGAACCGCCAAAGGATGCGGCTGATGAGATCATGGCGGCCGAAGTCGACGATGACGAAAATCTGGTGCTGTCGACGATTCACAGTGCCAAGGGGCTTGAATGGCACTCGGTTTTTATCATTTCGACGCTCGAAGGTCGGTTTCCGTCTTTCAATGCCCTGCGCTCGCAGGCCGATATCGAAGAGGAACGCCGGCTGATGTATGTAGCCATGACCCGGGCCGCTGAAAACCTTGCGATTTCATACCCCGGCCAGCTATGGGACCCGGCATCAGGAACTCTGCTTGCACGCCCGTCGAGATTTCTTGAAGAAATAAAACCCGAGCTTCTTGAAAGCTGGCAGTTAACCAGATAAGTCGCGCCTTATTAATTTCATGTTTTTTTTTCGTCGTTTCAGCGTTGATGACAGGCAAAAATGCGTGCGGGAACCACACTTCCAACAACCCGAATCAACACATCCGGCAGAAGCGGCACCTTTGTGAACCAATTCACCAGCCGAAGTATATCAAAAAATTCAGCCCCTCTCTTATATAATCAGGTTGTGGCGGTTGACACGGGCTCTGATTCTCTGTTAAGCTGATTCACCAATCTGAAGTTCACGTGCTTCTTTCGGGAGAAAACCCAAAGTGGTAAGAAACCTAGCCATTCTTGCGCTCGTGCTGATCTGCATGTTAACCGGCATGATCGTTTACGATTACATGAAAATTCCCAGTCGTAATCTGGTTATTTTTTACACTTCGAATCTGCGTGGCCAGATCAAACCCTTTTCCGGAACGGTTCTCGATCGTCAGTATGACCAGGTCGGCGGACTGGCCTTTATCAAAGGCTTCATCAACGACACTTCGAAGGCCTTCAATTTCAACCCGGCTCAGGTGTTGCTGCTCGACACCGGCGATGCCCTGTTCGGAACCGCCGAAGCCTCTCTCACCATGGGTGAAGTACCGCTCAGACTCATGGGCAAAGCCGGTTATGATGCCATGACTATCGGCAACATGGAATTCGAATATGGTTTCGAAGCCCTGAAAAAATTTGTCAGCAGCAGTCATGTACCGATGCTTGCCTGTAATTATCGTGATGTAACCAGCCCGGTTGGCGATACCTTCAAAGGCAGCATGCTTATTGACAAAGGCGGTATCAAGGTCGGTCTGGTAGGTCTCGGCCATGGCCAGCTCGCACGCAACACCCGCCAGGACAACATTGTCAACCTTGAAATCACCGACATGAAAACCTCAGTTCAGAAAGCGGCAGCAATGCTGCGTGAAAAAGGTGCCGAAGTGATCGTTCTGATCTCGCATCACCCCGAGCTGGGCGGCCTCGAAAACCCGGCCGAGATTTTCCCTGACGTCGACGTCATTATCGGCGACCTGATTGGTCCGGGCTCGGTGGTCAGTGGCAAGCCAATGATCTGCCAGACGGCACCCGGCCGTGGCGCAGGTGTTGGCATGGTCAAGATCTCTTTTGTCGGTGGCAAATGGGATATTGCCAGGGGTTTCCAGAGAATATTTCCGGTCGATGCCAGTAAATACCAGCCAGACGCTGACCTGGCGACCGAAATCAGCCGTGTCGAAGCTAAAATTGACAGCCTGCTCGATGAAGTTATCACAAAATGCACCGGAAATTTCAGCTATTCATACACCGAAGAGTCCTCGATTGGTAACCTTATTGCCGACTGCATGCGCGAAACTGCAGGCACTCAGGTGGCGCTTGCCAATTCCGGCGGTATAAAGACCTCTCTCAGCGAGGGTGCTGTTACTCTGCGCCATCTCTACGATATTCTGCCCTTTGAAAACAACCTGGTGGCTGTTGAGCTCAGTGGCTGGCAACTCGAAAACCTTATCGAAGAAAGCCTTTCCGGTAAAACCGGCTTTCTTCAGGCTTCAGGGTTGTCCTGCACATTCTCAAGCTCTAACCCGCCAGGCTTCAGAATTATTCAGATCGACGTCAACAATCAGCCGCTTGAATTCAATTCAACCTACACGGTTGCCATAAACGACTTTATGCACGCCAACGACTATGACTGGCCTGAACTTGCGCAGGGCAGAAATGCCAAAGTGAAAGGCCTGATCAGAGAAAACCTTGAAAAATATCTGCGCCGTCAGCCCGAACTGGCGCCGGCCGCCGAAAAAAGATTTCAGGATTTCGAAGAGGTTGATGAAACCTTGCGTATTCAGGCCCTGTCTTATGTACTTGCGAGCCTCAGCGCTCCCCTAAGCCATGATTCCACCTTCGACTCAGAGTATTGCCGTCTGCTGGCAGAGGTAATAAGACTTGAGACTGCTGCTGATTTCTGCTTTATTCCGGTCGAAACGCTTACGCGCACCCGCGAACCGCTCAGCGAGATTACGCCAGCCCGCGTTATTTCAGACTTCACTACTCCAGAAGGGGTAAGAGTCGTCGAGATCGATGGCGCCAATATCGAAAAAATCATGCGCTGGTCGCTTGCCTCAGAGGGTGTCCCCCTCGCATTCTCTGGTTTTTCAATAGAAAAATCAGAGAATGGCGACAGCAAAATTTTTCCATGGAACGGCAACTTTGCCGCCGATAACATCTACAGGGTTGCGATTACCGAAAACCTTCCGTCGCGGGTTTCCGGCTACCATGATTTTTCCGGTGCCGTGTCGCGCAAGGTTTTCAATGACATAAGGCGTGCATTTATCAACGGCCTTAGACGAAGAAACGGACAGGTAGAAATCAGACGTGCCCTTTATTGATTTTTTTCGCAGTCGAAAGCTTAAGTTCAAAATACTGCTGCTGTTTGCACTGATTCTGGTATTGCCACTGGCTATTCTGATGGTGGTAACCCTCGACCGAATTTCTCTGGTCGCCAGCCAGGATTTTAAGCGCAGCCTTAATTATGCCGCTTCTCTGTTTCGCGAAAGCCTCGAAGACCAGCTCGATTCTCTCAAAATAAGGGCTAAGACAGTTGCCGATTTCGACTTCTACACCCTTGCCGGCATGGGTTTCACCGCATCTTCCACGGTGCCGCTGATGCAGTATGAGCTTATCAGATCAGGCCTTGACTACATAGCCATCATCGAGAACCGCAGCCGCATTCTAATCGATGAAGGACCATCGCCGGTCGGAGCTCTGGCAAATATTGTTCCGGCCATGTGCCATTCGCCGCTGAATGTGAATATTTATGTCATAGAAGACGAGCCCTGGATTTTTGCGGCGGCAATGATCACCAAACTGAAAACCGATGAGCCCAAGCATGTTCTCTTTGCCCAGAAAATGCCCAAAGATTTTGCCGACAAGTTAAAGCGCCTTACCGGGGCTGAATTCACACTGCTTTATGCCGGCAAACGCATTCTTACCAGCCAGATGGATCTCTATTCACGACGCAAAACCGGCAGATCAACCGAAGACCCTGATGTAACCTATGGTAGAACCGAAATTCTTGGCAAATCGCATGTTTTTGTGCGCGAAGAAGCCTTGCAGGGTCGAATTTCAGAATCGATAAAACTCGAAATCGCTTTGCCCGATTCAGAATATCTGATTCTTGGCAAAAGCATGCGCCGTGACTTTATCATTTTCGGTCTTCTTGGCCTGGTGCTTGCTCTTGCTACCGGTTCGATTCTTTCATGGCACATCGCCAGCCCAATCGACATACTCGCAGCCAGCACCTCGCTTGTGGCCACCGGTGACCTCACCCATGCCCCGACAATAGACCGCAACGACGAAATTGGTCTTCTCAGTCGCAACTTTCGTGAGATGGTTACCAGTATCCGTCTTGAAAAAGAGCTTAAAGAAAGACGCATGAGCGAACTGAATACGCTGTTTGCCATCAGCAACGCTGTCAACTACTTTTCAGATTCAGAAGAACTGCTTAAATTTGTGCTCACACACGCAATCGAAGTTCTCGAAGCAGAGCGTGGCTCAATCATGCTTCTCGACGATCAGACTGACGAACTGGTGGTAAAAGTTGCTTCCGGCGGTCGTTATCGCGTTTTTTCCGGCACTCCGGTGCGTCTCGGGCACGGCATCTGCGGCCAGGTAGCACTTGAAGGCAACGGTATCATCTGTAATGATGGTTTCAAAGACAACCGCTTCAAAAATTTCGGCAGCCTGATGCCGGTCGAAGATATCAAAAGCCTGATTTGTTCCCCGCTCAAGTTCAAAGAAGGCACTATCGGCGTCATTAATATTGTCAACAAGCGCAGCGGCAATGAATTCAAGGACAGTGACCTGTCGCTGCTGAACCTGATCGCCTCGCAGGCTGCTGTAACCATCGAAAACAATAAACTCTATGAACTGTCGATAACTGACGGTATGACGCGTCTGTTCGTGCACAGGTATTTTCAGGCCCGTCTCTCAGAAGAGCTGCTGCGCGCACGCCGTTATGGCCTCACCTTGAGCTTGATCATGATCGACATCGACAATTTCAAAAAATTCAACGACACTTATGGTCACCAGGTGGGAGACACGGTAATTCAGAAAGTTGCCCAGAGCATCAGAGAAACTGTACGTACCGGTATCGATATTCCGTGCCGCTATGGCGGTGAAGAAATGTCGGTTATTCTACCGGAAACCCGCCCGGAAGAAGCGTATCATACGGCCGAGCGTCTGCGTGAAAGAATTGCCGGCATTGTCGTGCCCCACAGCAGCGGCGATCTGCGCATAACCGTCAGCATCGGTGTTGCATCTTACCCCGTGCACAGTCACGACCGTGAAACCCTGATCAAGGTCGCAGACAAGGCACTATATGCAAGCAAGGGCAACGGCAAAAATCGCTCTACTCTTGCTTCAGAAAATCTGCTGACATGAATCCACGATTTGCAGCACTGCTGGTAGCTCTTTGCGGCATTCTTCGCAGCACCGATCTTTATTTTCGCAATCCGGTAATAAAAACGCTGCCCGTAGTGATTCTGATCGCCTGGGAACACCTGATTAACGCCGGTATCACCCTGCCGGTTCTACTGCTGAAACGCCGCTATTTTTCAAAAATCAGCCTGCGCGATTTATTGCTTTTTCTCGGCGTCGGGATTGGCGCTTCTGCCGGCGGTGTTCTTTGCTTCACTCAGGCATTTCATTATATCAACCCGGCACTGGCGGTTTTGCTGCAGAAACTGCAGCCAGTCATGACGATAATGCTTGGTGCCCTTCTTTTGCGCGAAAAAATAAGCCGGCATTTTGTTGGCTGGGCGCTGGTTGCAATTGTCAGCTCATATTTTGTCTCATTTGGCCTTACCAACCCTTTTTCAGGCGAGGGAAAAGAGCTGGCACGCGGTGCAGCATTTGCAGCAGCCGCTGCCTTCTTCTGGGGAAGCGGTACCATCTGGGGCAAAATGTTGCTGCAGCGCTATGATCAGAGTTTTGTACTTGCCGGCCGCTTTTTTATAGGCGCTGTTTTTACAGTTGGCCTGGCGCTTTTCAGCCACAAGAGTCTTCTGGTTGATTCGGTTGTATCTGGCGAAAGGCCTTTGATCGGCAGCATAGCCTATATGGCCGTAATTTCAGGGGTGCTGGCGACCAGTTTTTTTTATGCCGGACTCAAATGGGTCAAAGCGTCGCTGGCATCGATTCTGGAGCTGTTTTTTCCGGTGTCGTCGGTAATTATCATGTGGTTAAGCTTCAACCGGCCCGTTTCAGGTATCCAGATAACCGCCGGGCTCATCATGTTCGCCGCCGTTTATAAAATCAACCAGCTGACCGAAAAATTCTGAAATAGCCGTAATTCAGTCGAATTTACGGGTTGTGACGGCTTCAGCTGTCAAATGTTTCTGACAGCCGTGAGAGAAACTTCAGGGGGTATTTTCAGTCTTTTCGGTCTGCCCGCCAGCTTTGAGCAGCATCTGATATATCTGGTATTTTTTCTGGTAAATGGCAAGGGCCTGGAGGGTTTCAATGGTTTGTGGCCCGCTTTCTCTCAGCAGACGCACATACTCATTGTAAGCATCGAGGTATTCCTTCTGGGTAAGTTCAATGGGCGACAGGCGCTGGCTTGAAGAAGCTGAACTCGCGGTGGTTTCAACGGTACCCTGTTGTGCCGGTGCCATCGAAATCATGCCGGCTCTTGGGTCGGTTGAAGGAACGGCTTCAGGGCCCGTCTTTTTTTCGCAGCCGGTTGCGGTTAAAACAACCAGGGCGACCGCCAGTAATATAAAATTCTTCTTCATTTAATTACCTTTGCCTGATTATAGACACGGCAGCAGGTAGTGTCAAGAGTCTGAGATGCCCGAAAAACGGCTTTTTTATTGGTAAACCCCGCCATCTGTAACAACAACGAAATAAAAAACTTGAAAACTGGTCAGGGAAAGTAGTATAATCGGGCGATTTAAAGAGGAGTGGAGAGAGCTGACGAAACGTTCTCCTCGTGCATTTAAGGCATCGATTAAAAGCCAATTTGTAACCCAGGAAAGGGGAGCATCATGAAAACCGTTCTAGAAAAAGGTAATATTTTTTACCAGGGAAAATTTCAGGAACTTGACAAGCTGGTTATCGAAAAAGGTAAGATTACAGAGATAGTTCTTGCCTCTGCCAAGGCAAAAAAGGGCAAAGCTGTTCCGGCCACCAAGAAAAAACCGGAAGTAGCCGGTAAGACCATCGACTGTACCGACAAATACATTCTTCCAGGTTTCATCGATGCTCACACCCATATCAGTCTTGAAGAAGAAGGCGTCGGCTGGTATGACGCAGATTTTAACGAGTCATACGGTCTGGCAACCCCGCATGTAAGAGCTTTTGACGCGCTCAAAATGCGTGACCGCGCTTTTAAAGACGCTTTGACCGGCGGCGTAACCACCGCGATGATTACTCCAGGCTCTGCCAACCCAGTCGGTGGTCAGTGCTGTATCGTTAAAATGGTCGGTAACATTGCTGAAGACGCAGTTATAAAAGAAAGCTCCGGCATGAAATTCGCATTTGGCGAAAACCCGAAGCGCACTTACGGCGAACAGAAAAAATTCCCCAGCACCCGCATGGGTACCGCTGCCGTTATCCGAGAATGGCTGATGAAAGCCCAGGATTACCTCAAGCGCAAAAAAACCAAAGAATTTAAAGAACGCGAAATTCGCCTCGAAGCTCTTATTCCGCTTATCGAAGGCAAAATTCAGGCCCGCGCTCATGCCCACCAGGCTGATGACATCATCACTGCCTACCGCATTGCCCAGGAATTCAATCTTGACCTGGTATTCGATCACTGCACTGAAGGGCACCTGATCGCCAAGGAACTCGGCAAATGGAAAGCCCGCGCCGTTGTCGGCCCGACCCTTTCAAGCCGCTCCAAAGCTGAACTGAAAAACAAAACGTTTGATACTGTCGGCATTCTCATGGATGAAGGCTGCGTCGTCGCCCTCACCACCGATCACCCGGTCATGCCGATCGAAAGCCTCAGCGTCGCCGCTGCCATGTGCGTTCGCCATGGTCTTGACGAAGAGCGTGCCATCAAGGCCATCACCGAAAACCCGGCAATCATTCTGGGTCTCGACAAACGCCTGGGCAAACTTGAAGTCGGCTACGATGCAGACGTCGTAGTCTGGGATGGTCACCCGCTGGATACCAGATCGAAAACCGAAGCCGTATTTGTCGACGGCAATAAAGTTATCTGAGCATTCAACGCCGTACCCTCTAAAGAAAGAGGCTCTAAATGTCAATAATCTTCAATAACGTTCGCATTATCATGAGCGGCAAGTTTTTCCCCGGGCAGAAAGTGCTCGTCGAAAAGGGAAAAATCAACATGGTCGGCTCAAGCATACATAAGAACGTTGAAAAATCGATTGAATGTAACCAGAAATACCTGGTTCCAGGTCTGATTGACGCTCACAGCCATCTCGGCCTGTTCGAAAGCTGCTCGCCAATGAACGATATCGCCGAATCATGGGCCGAAATCACGCCGCATCTTCGCCCTCTCGACGGCATCAAGATGCGCGACCGCGCCATGGAAGACGCCCGCCGTGCCGGTATCACCACCTGCATGGTCTGCCCCGCTTCCGAACTGCCGATCGCCGGCATCTGCTCGATTCTCAAGACCAATGGCAACTCGGCCGATGTGGGTCTGATTGTTGAACAGGCCGGAGTGCTGATGTCATTCGGTGAGCTGCCAAAAGCCAATGCCAGAATGACCGAAAAACCGCATTCGACACGCATGGGTATGACGGCTGTTATCCGCGAAACTCTGATGAAAGCTCAGGATTATTACGCAGCCAAGCAGAGTAAAAAAGTCGTCAAAGACCGCGAAATCGACATGGAAGCGCTGATTCCTCTTATCAGAGGCGAAGTACCGATGCGTGCCTGCGCCCATCGTGCTGAAGACATCATGGCCGCCATCAGAATCGCTGAAGAGTTCAAACTCAAGCTGGTAATCGAACATGGCACCGAAGCGCATCTTCTGACTTCAGTTCTGGCTGAGAAAAAAATTCCGGTCGTTCTCGGGCCAACCCTGCTGCCGCGCTTCAGAGAAGAACTCAACGAAAAGACCTTCGAAAGCGCCATTATCCTCATGGATGCCGGTGTTGACGTGGCTCTGACCTGCGATTATCCCGGCCTGCCGATTGAAACTCTGCGCGTTGCCGCTGCCATGGCCATGCAATACGGTCTCGACGAACGCCGGGCCCTGGCCGCTATCACTGAAATACCGGCAAAAATTCTTGGCGTCGACGAACGTATCGGCAAAATCAAAAAGGGCTATGATGGCGATCTGGCACTCTTCTCCGGGCACCCGCTCGACATCAGATCAAAACTCGAAGCTCTGGTCGTCGATGGCGATCTGTTCATCTTCTCGAACGATGTAAAGGTCGAAATGGGCTCATAACGATTAAAACCGTAATAAAAAGCCCCTGCGCTGCAGGGGCTTTTTTTATGGCTGTTCAGAACCGCTTGAAAAATTTAAAAGTTTTTCGACAGAACGAATTTAATACGAAAATCCTTCAGGCCATCGATTTTGCTGGTTCGCGCACCAGTCGAAAAAGTTATGCGACGCGCCCTGGTCTTGGCCCGGAAATTTTCAGACCACTGCTTGTGCAGTTTGACAAGGCCCTCAGGACCGGCAGTATGCCGACTGGGCGTAGAAGTTACAATATTTTTTGGCAGAGAAGCAAAGCTGATTTTTTTCATACTGAAAAATTATCACAGGCCGGAATTTTTTGCAATGCCGTACCTTCTTAACTATAGCCGGTTTTTGTGGTATGATTTTGCCGCAAAACTAATAAGGTGAAAAGAAAATGAACGAAAAAGAAATTCCCTGTCAGAACAAAATTTTTGTCAATCGCACTCTCAACATGAATACAATCAAGCTGATCGGCTTCGATATGGACTACACGATCGTTACCTACAATGTTCCAGCCTTTGAAGCCAAAGCCTATGAGATCCTCAAGGAAAAGCTCATTAAAGAATACAACTACCCCGAGGAAATAAGAAACTTTGAATTCAACAAGGATTTCATTATTCGTGGTCTGGTTATAGATACCGAAAGCGGCGACTTTCTCAAAGTTAACCGTTACGGCTTTGTCAGAATCGCTTCGCACGGTTCAAAATTTTATTCATTCGAAGATCAGAAAGAAAAATTCGGCCCATACAGTATCGACTTGACCGATTCCCGCTACTACATTGTACATACGCTGTTTTCTCAGGCAGAAGGCTGGATGTATGCCCAGCTTGTCGATTATTACGACGAACGCAACAGCAAGGTAAACTACCGCAAACTGTTCACCGAAGTGAGAAAATGCCTCAACGACGCCCACCAGGAAGAAGAGCTGAAGGGCGACGTGGTCAGCAACCCGTCCAAATACCTGATTCAGGATAAGCGTATCGTTGACGCACTGCTTAAATTCAAGCGTTTTGGCAAAAAACTGGCGCTGATTACCAACTCTGATTATGAATACAGCCGCAAAGTCATGGAATATTGCTTTGGGCCGTATCTCGACAAGCCCTGGCAGAAACTTTTCGATCTGGTAATTGTTTCGGCGAACAAACCAGACTATTTCACCGCAAGAAACCGTTATCTCAAGGTCGACCCCAAAACCGGTCTGCTTTCGAATTTCTATGGTTCGATCGAATGGAACGGCATTTACCAGGGCGGCAACGCCAGCATTCTCGAAAAGCATCTCAATCTCAACCCCTCTGAGATCCTTTACCTGGGCGACCACATTCTCGGTGACGTGGTAACCCTCAAAGAAACCATTGGCTGGCGCACCGGCCTGGTTGTACAGGAACTGGCGGAAGAAGTTCCGGTTCTTGAAGAAACCAGAGCCATTCATCAGAAAATTGCCGAAAAAATGGCTGAAAAAGAAGAGCTTGAAGATATTTCTCTTGAATTCAGAGAGAAAATTTTTCTGAAGCAGCAGGATCGTTCAGAAGCAGGCAAAAAGAAATACGAAGAAGTTAAAGAACGCCTGATCAAACTCGATGACGAAATCAGAGACCTGATTTTCGCCAGTCAAAAAGGTTTCAATACCTACTGGGGCGAAGTAATGCGCGCCGGAAACGAAATTTCACGTTTTGCCACGCTGGTCGAAAGGTATGCCTGCATTTACATGTCGGGTATTGCGAACCTTTATTACTATTCACCCTTCAAATACTACCGCTCGCAGCGCCGCTACCTCGCTCACGACCCGCAGTAAGGTGTTATAAAGAGTTCACCGCATCAGATCACACCCCGGAAGGCCGCCTTACGGGGTGTGTTTTTTGCAGAGAAGATACTGAAAAAGCTGCTTATATGGTCGATATCGGAGGAAAATACAGCTGTTTGCTGCTTATCGAGGTCACGACACCGGCAAAATCACTGCCAGACAGGTTTCAGCTGCATCATTTCACACCAGCGTCTGAGAACCTGAAAATGGTTGCCGGGCACAATGATGTGATGATTGCCGAGTGGTGAGGCGAAAAAGTAATCGGTGGCTCTGTCGATCTTAAGTCTGATCTGGGTGCGGCAGAGACTGGGAGACAGACTTATCGGCTGACTTCGACCGGTTGCAAGCGCATACTGCCCTCCGGTGAAGTCGATTTTGCAGATGGTGTATTCGCCTTCAGCAAAAATACCGGCAACCGCAAGCCCCTTGCCTGATTCAAAGTGGGTATCGAGTGAAAAACTGCTCAAAATCGTCGGCGGGCAGGTGCAATGGGCAAAAGTTACCATATCTGGCTGAATCTGAGACGGATTGGCCATAAAACTGGCTTTGCCGGAAACAACGCGCGCTACCATCATCGTCAGCATCGCGGGCACATCGCCTTCACAGGCGGCCGGGATTCCGTCATCGTTCAGCTTGGCAAGAGCCAGACAGCCGGTAGTCTGGTCACTGGCAAGAATATCAAAACATCTCAGGGTGAGAGCATCAAGCCTGTTTGCTTTTATCACGCGCATCAGCCCGCCATAAATGCGCGAAGCGCGTGAAAGTTCAGCGGTTCGCCCCTTTTCGCTGTTGCGGTAAAAGGCGGTGGCAAAGTCTGAAAGTGCTGATGATTCGGCCTTTTCGACGTATTTCTGAAACTGCTGCATCGAGATGGAAACGAACTTCAGGCCGAGCCGACGTTCGATGGTTTCGAGCTGTGGCATGCTTGCAATCAGCCAATCAGATGGCTCACCGATGATGCCGGCAACTTTGTTCTTCAGTTCAAAAGAAATCTGGCGCAGAAATATCTCTTCTTTAAGCTGTCTGGCGGTGTCTTCCGGGCTGCCGTGGATAATTCTCGCGCCTGAGCCTGGAAAATGAGCATTCAGCCAGGTGAGGATCTCGATCGATGCGGGCAGTGAATTATCAGACTCGGTAGCAGCAAGCATAAACGGCTTGCCACAGGCCCTGATCTGCGGCAGAATCTTTAAAAACTGACTTTCGGTTCCTCCGGTAAGCACAAGAACGATGAGAAAATCGAATTCTTCTGCCTGAACATCAGTGAGTTCATGGCAGGTAAAAAGTTGTTGCCAGGCGCTGATAAACCGGCCAGCGGCAGCACTGCCACGTTCCTGGTCGTGCAAAAACGAGCGAACGGTAATAATACCGGTCTTGAACGCTTTCATGCTCTGGCGTCTTGATCGCTGTCGATATCGTCTTCTTCAGAGGCGTCATCGACCGCATCGGAGTCTTCATCTGACCACTCGACTTTGTCATCCTCAGATTCAGCGCCCGAAGAAGCGGAGGCGTTTTCTTCACTGTCTGTCGCAGCCAGAATAGCATCACCGGCTGATTTATCTGTATCAGCAGCCAGCTGCGACAGCTGAACTGCTTCGTTGTTCATTCTGATGATATTCAAGACCCAGCCAGCACAAATGCCGATCGCTGCAAGCAAAACCCCGACAAGCGCCCAGAACGCACCGGTATTGAAAGAAAAAGCATCGCGGTAAACATCGAAAACCAGTCTGAACCAGCCATCGGTGCCGAGTTCGCGCCCGAGTTCGACTGCCTTGTTATCATAGATGATAATGATCTCGTGAGTCAGGAAAAAGCCAGAAAAAACGGCAATAAAAAAACCGGCAAAATAGTTCCTGAAGAGCATAAAAACAGTGCCGGCAATACAAGCAAGCATTACCGGCAGCCCGATACCGGCAGCACGCCAGTTCTGAGCAATGACCGGGGTGAAGTTCAGAAAAGTCGAAGCAACAACCATCAGAAAACCAGCGATTGCGACAACTTCGAACACCCCCGGAAAGCCTGTTGAGCTGATATTTTTGTTTTCGCCATATTCAGTTTGCATAATTCTTCCTTTTCAGCTGCTTTCGCCGGATTCAAGAAATCTTCTCAGACAGGCATTGTTCAGAGCCGGGCTCGGAGCCCCTTTAATACCGCCATTTTCATAAGGAATATCAAGAATCAGCTTTGGCGTTCTGATCGGCGTGACAATTGAAAAGCAGGTCGCCTTTTCGGTTTTGTGCATCGAGATGAAACCTGCCTTAACCAGCACCTGAATGGTATCAACAACGAGTTTTTCGTCGTAACCCACCCTCTCGGCAATTTCGGCACGGTCGAGAGGAATCATTCTGTCGGCAGGTTTCCCGAGCTCGAAATCGAGTTCGATCATTTTTTTAAGAATGGGCCAGCATTCGGGGCCGTATTTCTGGTTCAACATGCGTGGCAGGCCTGAAAATTCAAGCCATTTTGGGAACCTGAAGCACATTTTCTGAGAATTCTCGGCGCTTTTAACGCCTTTGCCCTTCTGACTCACCGGTTCAAGAAAAGGCTGCAGATCAGCAGGGTTCACGCGCCAGTCACTGCCAACTTTTATTCCGGGCAATTTGCCGTTGCGCAGCCAGCGGCGCAGAACTTCAGTATTGATTTTAAGAATCTGGGAAACTTCTTTTAAATTGAGAAGACCTGATGTTTCGACCATTGAGAACGCCCTTTTGTGATTTGCTACTACCTTACCATGCACGCAGAGTAGTATCAAGCTATTTTGCAATCAGACAGTAATTTGCATGGTTGAAACGACG
>JAKQKW010000503.1 GCA_029560455.1 Candidatus Rifleibacteriota bacterium | reverse complement strand
CAGAAGGCGATTTCGGTGCCGGTCATTTCGCGCAGTCTGGCAGAAAAACTCATCAGGTCTGCATGTTCAGCAATCGTTCCGGGCAGCGTATACTGCATTTTTTCATGCACGGCCATAATTCGCATACCATCGGTATTACGGTTGATATCGTTGAACATTTTGCTGATGTAATGATGCTCAAGTGCCTTTGGTTCCCACAGGTAGAGAAGAACATAATCGTATTTTGCCGGGTCGAAAAGGCTGAAAACATTGATAAAAGCAGGAAAATGGCCCGAGCCCATTCCCCATTGCCAGAACGAACCGGTCGCGGCAAAAAATTCCTGAAACATTTCAATTGAACGCAATTGCCCAAGTGATTCGGCAATAAGCTCAACCTGGGCAACGACCATCTCATTGAGGGCTTCGCGGTTCAGCAGCGACAGGTAATATCGGCCGAGCTTACCGAGGGCGTCGACAAGAACTTTCATGTGCTTGAACTGCCCGGCCTGTTCATTGATGATCTGTGTGAACTCGCCATCACGCATGATGCCGTATTCACTGCCGACAAACGGGGTATGACTGCCCACAAGTATCAGTCTGAACGGGTAAGGGTGCTGGTTGATAAGAAATTCGCTGATCATCATGCCATCGGGAGGGCCTTGTTTAAGCTGGTCTTTAAGCTGTGGCAGCGACCGGTTGAGCCGCCGCAGCTGTGACGAAAGCTCAGCGATCTGCATTTCATCGATACTCTGCAGATAGGTCATACCTTTGCCGAAAGCCTCGGCATTCAGCATCAGTTCATATTCGCGCAGATAGTCGTAGGCAAGAACCGCCAGCATGCTGAGAGAAAGAATGTTCGAAAGCACAAAAAGCGTGACCAGCTGCCTTCTGATATTGAGCCCGATACCGATACCGCAGCAGAAAGCAAGATAACTTCGCCGGATAATGAGCACAGCGAGTAGCAGAACCGCCAGCAGCAGGGTCAGTTGCAGCGGCGACAGCGGCAGCGTGTCAATTTTCTTTGCGGGGCAAAGGTAAATACCCTCAATACCGGGGCGAATCAGACCTTTAAAGGCATACCAGTCGCCGATTCTGACCGGGTTTTCTGACGATCTGACAATTTCCTGCCAGTTTTCGCGCTTGAGACCAAGCCATTGCGGTGCCTTAAGTATGCCAGCCTGTATGGTGGCCACCGCAAAAGACTGGCCACGGGTCATTTCTCTTATCTGAAATTTAAGCCCCGGCAGGCCTGAAAAAGATTTTTTTGAGAAAAAGATGCTCAGCCCGAAGCGTTTCTGGACCTTGATCCAGGTAAGCCGGCCATCGGTCGTTGAATCGCCATAAAGCGGGGTAAAATGCCGACCGCTGTAGCATTCGCTGATCAGTTCTGGCAGAAACTGCGGCCCGTAAATGCGGCGCAGATTTTCGGTCGCCGGCCGCTCAGGGGGCTTATGGGTCGAGACTGTTCTGCGCAATGAGAAAAATGCCTGCTGCCAGTCGGCCTTGAACTGCCCTGGCTCAAAAGTTGAATGGTAAATCTCACCCTTTTTATCCCAGATCAAAAACTGAAAATTCAGTGACATCTGCCGATTAAGCTCGCTGATGCGCTTTTTAAGAGCACCCGGGCCGGTACAGTCGTCAAAAATCTCGGTAATTTTAAGGCAGACATAATGCTCGGTGTCTGCTGACAGCTGCAACTGTTCGAGGCGCTCGGTCGCTTCGATCTGCTGAGCTCTCAACCTGGCATCGTGTCTTATCGAATCGATATATTGCCAGCCAAGCCCGATACCGGCCAGCGGCAACAGCACTGTAAACAGTACAAACGCCAGCCAGGCAAGACAGTTGGCAAAATTTTTCCGGTCAGTCTTTTTCATATCTGAGCATCAGCATCGTGATATCGTCATCCTGAGTTGCAGCCCAGCCGCTGTAACCCTTGAAGATTTCCTGCCACCAGGTTTCAAGACTGCTGTTCCAGGTGGCAAGCAGCAGTTTGTCGAAGCGGGCAAAGTCGAAAACTTCGCCGGCGGCATTGGTGGCCTCAATAATGCCATCGGTATAAAGAATCATGGTGTCACCGGGATTGAGTTGCCCGGTAATTTCGGCATAGGGTTTTCTGGTGACGTTTCCGAGAGGCATGCCGACAGCCTTAACATAAGTTACCCCCTGCCGATCTTCACTGATAACCACCGGAAAGCACTGACCGGCGTTGGCAAGTCTGAACTTGCCGGTTTCGCAGTCGAGTTCTAGACACTGGGCGGTCATCATGCGCCGCCAGCCCTTTTCCTTGAGGTGCAGAAAAATGCCGTTGGCACGCTGTAACATTGCCGAAGGCCCGACAAACTGGCTGCGGGCATCGGCAACCACGGCCTTGGCCATCGACATTACCAGTGCAGCAGGTATGCCATGACCGGCGACATCGCCAAAAAAGACCCCCAGACCATTGTCACCGACTCTGAAATAGTCGAAATAGTCGCCGCCCATGCGGCTCATGAATTCTGAGCGGGCGTAGAGAGAAAAGTGACCAACCCGGGTCTGGCCCGGGGGCAGCAGGCTTTTCTG
>JAKQKW010000365.1 GCA_029560455.1 Candidatus Rifleibacteriota bacterium | reverse complement strand
GTATAACTCCTGTATTGAACGATGTTATCGCTGTGGCTGAAAGATGATGCCCTGAATCGATTTTTCACTGTCTGAATTATCGTAGGCAAAAATTGCCAGATAGCGGTTGCGCCTCTTCAGATTGTCGATTTCGGTATCTTTGAACATCCAGCCGCCCTTTTCACTGTCTTCCCGGCCAACAATACGTCCCTTGCCGATAAGGCTCAATTCAGGCAAGGCCACAAGGTAGAGGTTGGCACTGACAACCCAGTCTTCGTGGCGATTGGCATAGATTTCGGCGATGATCGAGCCCGGTTCACGCTTTGCTGATTCATCTTCTTCTTCCTCTGATTTGCGTTCCTGCAAAGGTTTGCGGGCTCTTTTTATCTCGCCGCGCTTAAAGCTCAGGTCGAGGGTCCAGGGTTTGCCGGTTATGCTCTTGATAAAGCTTTGCCCTTCGTGTTTGACGCGTGAAGTTTCAAAGCTGCTGTCTTCGTCCATTACATAGCGGGCCAGCAGAAACCCGGCGCGTTCTTTCTGCAGCGGAGTCAGCGATGGGTTGCCGGAAAGCTGCAGCAGTTCCTCAAGCAGGTCATCAGAAATTTTTTCGCCGGCGAAAAGGTTGGCTTCAATCTGGTGCAGTAGAACCGAAAGTCGGTTGCTGCTCGACATCAGGCCACGACCGGTGAGTGGTTTGAAAATCGCGGCTGCTTCGGCGAAATGACCCTGATAGAATTTGATTACACCGTCGAAAAAGTTCAGATCGCCCGGCAGCTGTTTTGGGAACAGATGCCCGGCGGTGGCATACTTGTCTTTTGCAAAGGGGCCTTTGAGCTTTTTCTGCAGTGCTGCTACAATTCTGGCTTCCATTTTGAATTTTTCGTTGCGTCGTTCTTCGGCCATCCGGTCATAAATACCTTCAAGCAGCCAGAGTACTTCGTCGACCTGCTGATAATCCTGTGGGGCAACGATCTTGAATTTTTCGAGCACCGCAGTGGCTTCTTCATATTTTCCCATCATGCCGAGAACGAAACCCTGCATATGGTGCCAGGCAAAATCCTGTACATCGGTGGCGCCGGAAACCGGAGAAATTGCCGAAAAGGTAAATTCAGACAACAGGCCATAAGCTTCTGCCAGTTGCCCGCCGAGCGCCAGGGCTTCGATCAGGCGCAGCCTGACTTCGCGCGGGGTCTGCTGCCGGGTGAAAAGCCGGAAATCTGATTTGTAATCCGGTGCCATACCCAGGCAGCGTCTGAATGCCAGAACCGCCGCATCGAGACTTTCTTTTTTCTCGCGACTGTGCTGGGTGAGCATTTTTTGTGTGTAATACAAACCTCGTACAAAGTTCAGATCAGGTATCAGCAGGTTGGTTTTGAACTGGGCATTGCAGCTGCGCAGCCATTTGTTGGCGATGCGCAGGGTTTCTTTGATGTCTTTGGTGTCGACGACGAAAAATGGTTCGGCACGGTTTGCCATGTATTGCCCTTTCATCAGGGCAGTCTGGTATTGCTTTCTTGCTTTGAGAGTGTGTGCCAGGCACAGATACATGCGCGACCGGTCGATCGTGTCTGTTTTTTTGGCATCTTTTTCGGCATTTTCGAGAATGCGGATCACTTCGTCGAGGTCTCTGACTTCGTAATTGCGTTCGTCGATGGTTTCAAGGGTCTCTTTGGCAGATGAAAGGTACTGTTCGGGAGTGATGGTCAGAAGACCCTTCTGCCCGGCTGAACAGCCCGAAAGATTGATGGCGGCGGCGCAGACCGCAACCACTGCCAGCAGCAGCATGCCGATTCTTTTTAATGACATTTGTTTCCTCATTCGGTGACTAGAAATTTTTAAGTTTGATCGATACGCGGCCTTTGTTGTAGCTCGTATCTCTGGGTCGGTCGTAGAAAATGATGAAGTTCTGTTCGATCAGTTTGTCGACGAGTTCTTCGATCTTGCTGAAACGATAGCGGTCATCGTCAAATTTCGGCCCCAGCTCGATGAACTTGTTGTCTTCAATGAAGAACAGATACTGAATCGTCGAGAAAATGCCTTCGGGGGCGTCGCGGTTCTTGTCGAGGTAGAGATTCACGACGTCGACCTTCGGAATGCGGGTGGTGTCTTTTCCCATTTCTTCAGCTTTATGCTGCAGCTGCTGGAAAAGCTCGCGGGTGTCGCCCCAGTCCTTGGCCTGGATCATGGCGCAGTCAAGGTCATACTCAAGATCGCCAGAGCCTTTGCAGTGATACATGGTCGGTCGGTCTGCATCTGGTGTTGCATCGATCATACAGCCTTCTTTTGACAGTGAACTGATAGTCATGATCGGGTTGTTCAGCTCGATACACAGCCCCTTGAGCTCGGTCGATATTTCTTCGACCTTGAATTTTTCATCCATGTAATTGCGCGACAACGGCATCTTCTGAATATAGTCGATGAAGATCATGATGTTTTCAGTGTTGAAATCCTGCATGACGTTGTAGGCATAAGATCTGATACGGTCGACGGTGTCTTCTTTGGTGGCCTCAATGATGTAGAAATTGTCCATGTATTCCTGCATCTTTTTCCAGCCACCGGTGAATTTGGCGTCAACAATCATGTCTGATCGTATTTTTTTTCTCTGCAGCGCGTCGGGGTTGAGGCGGCTTTCTTTGGCCAACAGACGGTAGGTCAGGTTCTTTTTCGTCTGTTCATAGGTAAAAAACAGCACCGGGATTTTGTTAAGGGTGGCAACGCGAGTGGCCAGTTCGAGGGTGAACGTAGTTTTACCACGGCGCGGCGCCCCGGCGATTGCATACATAAAGCCTTTGCGGAAGCCGGAAATGGCAGTATTGAGATAATGCATCGGCTCGCACGAATAGCCAATGATCTCGATTTCGCCAGTCTTTTCGCGATTATCAATGTCGTCGATAATTTCACGCATTTCTTCTTTTACCAGATTGATGCGTTTCGTGGTTCGGGCTTTCTGAATGTTGCGCACATCCTGAATTACCTTGTTGGTAAAAGTCTCAAGATTGAGATTCTCTTTCTGCGCCGGGCTCTCGATATAGCCATGAATGCTCTGCGCCACTTCCTTGAGCTTGCGCTTCAGCGCCTGTTCTTTCATCAGTTCGAGATAATGCAGCGCCTGATCGAGTGCTGGCGGTATTTCGGCGACAATTTTGTCGATAAGGTTCTGAACACCGGCATCATAGAGGTTCATCTGCCGCAGTTTGTTCTTAAGCACGATTTTATCGAGGCCGGAAAGTTCGGGGCTGTCTTCGCGCAGTGAAAGAATGCACTGATAGATAGAGCGCGAAACCCGCGTCGAGAACAGACCCGAAATCAGCCCCTTGCCTTTGAGGCTTTCGAGCACGAACGAATCTTTCATGATCCCGGCAAGAATAGCTATTTCAAGCTCTTCATCACCATAGCCGGTTACATTTGAACTGAAAATTTCATTCTGCAGTTTTGTCTGCTCTTCGTTGAATTCCTGATTCAGGGAAGGGGCTATCGGTTTCGGCGGTGCAGCGGCAGCGCTGCGGGCCGGCGATGTTGCTGGCGGCGCAACTGGTGAAGTAGACTTTGGGGTCGGTGCCTGTAAACCCTGCATGCCTGAAGGGGTGGGGGTTGCCGATACGGATGGCCTGGGAAGTGGTGGCTGAGACTGGGTGTTCTGAGCCGGCAGCTGGTCGATGTTATAATCTGCAGGCGGTGTTTCTGTTGCCTGAGGTTCGCTGAATTCTTCAATTCCAGAGACAGCCTGAGGCTGCGGCGGCCGGCTGACAGCGGTGGTATGTGGCTGCAGTGGGGGAGGCGGGGCTGCCGGGCGGGTGAATGATGGTGTGGCCGGTTGTGGTGGAACGGGCGGTGGAGCCGATGGACGGGGTTGAGCAAGCCCCTGAGGAGGCATTGGAGTTGTCGGCGGTGCCGAGGGCTGAGACGGGAGTGGTGTTTTGAGAAGATTGTTAAGGGAAAAGCCACTACTGGCAGGTCTGGATGCTGGTTGCCCCTGACCTGACTGTGCTCGTTGCGCCTTTGCGCATTCAGCGCAGATATAGCCTTCCTGAATTTCTTTGTTACAGATGTTGCAGTTCGCCACGTCCGCCCTCCGCTCTTATAATGTCAGGCAGTATAAAATTCACTCTAAGATACTGGTCAATCAAAACTAATTCAAGTACCCGAATCTTTTTAGAGCACAACCCTTAAAGATTTATTTTTCAATGCGGGTTGCGTGCCGGGGCGAAATCGCATGGGCAGATGCCCGCCGGGGAGCCTTTATTAAGCAGTTTTCCTGAAACTGGTCGCTGAAATCTTTTTTTTTGAGGTGTTCGATCATAATGATATGCAAAAATCAGGCTTAAAAAAGCGCATCTGCGCCAGATCGGCAGTTTTAACTGGCCTGCAGTCGGGAACCCTCTTTGATTCAGGTGTTCTTGACAAGCTTATGACAACACAGTATTATGCCGATACTCTGAAAAGATTAACCTAAGAAGGAGCCTATGAACAAATCCACCTTCAGTCTTATAAAGATTCTGATTGTCTTATTTCTCGTTTTCGCCGGCGTTTCCGCGCAGGCATATGAAAGCAATGTGGTGGTTGGCTTCAAGGTCGAAGGTAACAGGCTTATTGAAGAAAAGGTCATTCTTCTCAACCTGACGATGAAGGTGGGCGACACCCTTGTGCCTCAGGCTGTTCAGGATGAAATCGCCAGAATTGGTGAAATGGGCTTTTTCTCTTACGTTGGCGCCGAAATCCGCCCGGCCGAAAAGGGCAAAGAAGTTATTTTCAAGGTTGAAGAAAACGCAATTATCGGTGAGATCGACATCAAAGGCGTGACCAAAGTCTCGGTCGATGTTCTCAAAAACGCCATGGAAAGCAAGATTGGTTCAGTTTTCAACAGTAAACTGCTTACTCAGGATATTCAGAACGTTAACGAAGCTCTCGGTCGCGAAGGTTACCTGTTCTCAAAGGTATCTGATGCATTCGTCCAGGACCAGGGCAGCAAGATCAATATCGTGATTACCGAAGGCGTTCTCTCTGAAATCAGGGTCGAAGGCCTTAAGAAAACCAAAGAAAAAGTCGTTCGCCGCGAACTGACCGTTAAGCCTGGCGAAATCTATGACAACAAAAAGATCGTTCGCGATCTGCAGCGTCTTTATAACCTCGGCTTCTTCGAAGAAGTTCGCCGCGATCATCTGCCCGGCAAAACTCCCGAAGAAATAGTTCTGGTTATTCATGTTGTTGAACAGAAAACCGGTCGCGCCGGCGTTGGTGCCGGTTATTCGTCGCTCAACGGTCTGGTTGGTTTTGTAAACCTGTCACAGAACAACTTTCAGGGTGATGGCAAGCGTGTTTACATGAAGACCGAATTCGGTGGCATTCAAAACTATGAACTCGGCTATTTCGACCCGTGGCTCAATGACAAACCGCAGAGCTTCGGCATCGATCTCTACAACACCAAATATACCCGCAACCTCTATGCTGCCGGCAACGAACTCACTGAATATGACGAACGCCGCAAAGGTGCAGCCCTGACTCTTGGCCGCCGACTGCGCAAAGACGTTGATCTTTCTTTCCGCTTCAGAGATGAAGATGTTGAACTGACACCGACCAACGGCCTGGCCTCAGCTCCAGCCGGCATCATGAACGGCCGTGTTCAGACTTTCGCAACCATTCTCGACAAGGATACCCGCGACAATCGCTTCAGACCGACTGGTGGTCTGCATGATACCTTCTGGGTTGAAACTACTGGCGGTCTGCTCAAGGGCGACAACCAGTATACCAAATACATGCTGGCTCTCAGGCGCTATATGCCCGTAACCAGGAACCGCAAGACCACCTTCGCAGTTCAGAGTGTTGCTGGTCAGACGACTATCGGCGAAGGTTTTGTGCCGATATATGATATGTTCTCGGTCGGTGGCAGCAGCACTGTGCGCGGCTACGAAGAACGTGAATTCCTCGGAACCAAGGTTTTTTATACCAACTTTGAACTGCGTCAGAATTTTGCCAAAAATTTCGATGTCGTTGGTTTCTACGACATCGGCAGCGCCTGGGGCACAGACTATAACCGCAAAAAAATGGATTACGACCAGAAAGCTGGTTATGGTATCGGTATCCGCCTTCAGACTCCGCTCGGTCCGGTCGCTCTTGACTACGGCAAGGCAACCGATCGTGGTGACGGCAATACCTACATCAACTTCGGTTCATCATTCTAACAGTAACGAACTCGTAAAGAGTTAAAGAATAAGGAGAACTTTCCAGATGAAGAAACAGCTCATGAAACTTTGTCTCGCCGCTGGCATCGCTGCCAGTCCAATGGTAGCCAGCGCCTATGAATTTGGTGTGGTTGACGCCGGCCAGATTTTTAACAAATATTCTGAAACCCAGAAAACCAAAAAAGTTCTTGAAGGGCAGAAAGAAAAGCTGCAGCAGGACCTCGAATCCCGCAAAGGCGAAGTAAAGAAGCTCGATGACGAATATGTTGCAACTGCCAAAAAAATGCAGGATTTGCGCGATGGCAAAAAGGAAAAGGAAGCTCAGGCTCTTGAACCAAAACTGACCGAACTGCGCAAACAGCTGGCTCAGAAGAGCGGCGAACTGCAGAAATTTTTCGAAGAATCACAGAAGTCTCTCTATGAAATGGAAGAACAGCAGATGGGCTCCCTTTCAAAAACTCTTGACGAAAAAGTTGATCAGGTAATCAAGCAGGTTGCCCAGAAAAACAACATCAAGGCCGTTTTTGAAAAGAGATTTTTCTACTGGGGCGACGAAGCTACAGTTAAAGATCTGACTGAAGAAGTTCTTCAGGCTCTCAATGGTGGTAAAGCACCGGCCGCTGCTCCGGCAGGCAAACCCGCCGCCAAACCGGCAGGAAAATGATCTGATATCCGGGCGTCAGTTGCTGGCGCCCGGTTTTTCAATTTATGACAGACAGAGGCGAAAGCAGAAAAATTACCCTCAAAGAACTGGCAGCCATGACCGGCGGCCGGGTCTGCGGCGATGAAAATATTGTTTTATCAAACGTTGCGCCGGTTGATAAAGCCCTCCCGGGTGAGCTGACCTTTCTTTCGGGTGCAAAAAATTATGCTGCCCATCTTGAGTCGGCAAAAACTACCCGTGCCGCCGCACTTATCGCCCCTGAAGATGCCCCTGAGCTTCCACTGCCGTCTCTCAGACTTAAAAACCCTTATATGGGGCTGGTTAAGGCTCTGCAGTTTTTTTTCCCTGAAGATAAGCCGGATTATCTGATTCACCCGGCTGCATTCGTCAGCGAAGATGCTGATGTGGCAAAAGACGCCATTATTGGTCCGATGGCGGTGGTCGAAGCTGGCGCCGTGGTTGGCTCAGGCGCCAGAATCTGTGCTCAGGCTTTTGTTGGCAGAGGTGCCCACGTTGGCGACAACACTCTGGTTCACCCTGGCGCCCGCATTCTGCATGGCTGTGAAGTTGGCGCAAACTGCATCATTCACGCCAACGCCGTAATCGGCAGCGATGGTTTCGGTTTTACTCTCGATAACGGTGTACATGTTAAAGTTCCGCAGGTCGGAAACGTTGTGGTTGAAGACAATGTTGAAATCGGCGCCTGCGTGACCATTGACCGTGCCACCATGGAAACTACCCGCATTGGCGAAGGCAGCAAGATCGATAACATGGTGCATATCGCCCACAATGTGCAGATTGGCAAAAAGTGCATTATTGTCGCCCAGGTAGGTATTTCGGGCAGCACCATTCTTGAAGATTATGTAACCCTCGCCGGTCAGGTCGGTACAGTTGGCCATGTAAAAGTCGGCAAGGGCACTACTGTTGCCGCCCGAGGCGTAGTTACCGGAGATGTCGAACCGGGAAGCTTCGTTTCAGGGTTTCCCATCAAGCCGCACAGTGAGGAACGCAAAATTCTCGCTGCTCTGCGAAAGCTGCCTGATCTGCTGAAAAAGGTCCGGGACCTCGAGAAACAACTTGAAACAAAGGAATAGATCGATGCCACAGAAAGCTTTGCGGGCATTTCTTCTGTTTGTTATGCTTGTTTTAAGCATGCAGCCAGTCGCTGCCGACACCGAAAGCCGTGCCAGATATATGGGCACCTCGATTTTCACGATGCCGACTGCCTATACCAGGTCTGCGGCTGCCTACATCAATGATGCCGGGCATTCAGCGATGATGGTTTCGCAGGAATTCATGAACAAATTTTTCGAAGTGTCGTTTCTTCGTCATATGAATGGCAGCGAGAAGGGCAAAAACCCGCTGAGCGTCAAGATCAAGCTGCTCGAAGAGGGTGAAGCTCTGCCCGCGGTTGTCTGGGGCGCTTCAGACATCAATACCCAGCTTGGTTCAAAAATCTTTTATTTTGCCACTTCAAAGACGATTGAAGCTTTCGGTGTGAACATTCATGGCGGTTTTTACAAACACCCGGTTACCACCGACCGCAAATACTTCTATGGTTTCGAAAAGATGGTTTTTCCGCTGATCACCGTAGGTGCAGAACGCAGCGACGATGTTGATACCTTTGGTGTCAAGCTCAGCCCATACCCGGGTGTGAGTCTCGAAATCGCCCAGCGTGACCGCCGCGAAGAAATGTACAATATTATTTATTTCCGCTCATTTTAAGGGAACATGAACGTAGACAGACAGCAGCACACCATAGCTACGCCCGTTCGTATCGAAGGCATCGGACTGCACACAGGCAAGCCGGTGCAGATGGAATTTATTCCTGCTGATGCCGGCACCGGGGTTGTTTTTATCAGAACCGACCTTGCCGGCGAACCGCTCATTAAGGCCGATCTCGCAAACGTGGTTTCGACCAACCGTGGCACCATAATCAGTGAAAATGGCGCTTCGGTCAATACGGTCGAGCATGTCCTTGCGGCTCTGCGTGGCAGCGGTGTCGACAATCTGGTTATCAGAATTTCCAACGAAGAGCCACCGGCCGGCGACGGCAGCTCGCTTAAGTTTGTTGAACTGGTAAAGCAGGCTGGCCTGGTTCCCCAGAACGCTGACAGAACCGACTGCCGGGTAAACGAAATTTTTTCTCTTGTCGAAGGCGAAAAGAGCATGGTCTATCTGCCTTCTGACCGTTTCGAGGTTACCTATCATCTCGCTTATCGTGATAATATTATCCCGCCGCAGCATATTCATGTCGTGGTCGATGAGCAGTCGTTTGTGAGCAGAATTGGCCATGCGCGCACCTTTGGTTTCGAGCACGAGTTCGAAATGCTTAAAAACCACAATCTTGCCCGCGGCGGCAGCCTCGAAAATGCGGTTGTCATAAATAATTCAGGTGGCGTGGTTAACCCGGAAGGCCTGCGCGAAGAACATGAGCTGATTCTGCACAAGGTTCTCGATCTGGTCGGTGATTTTTCGCTTATCGGTCGTCGGGTTAAGGGGCATATTATTGCCGAACGGACTGGCCATAACTTCAACGTCAGGTTTGCCCGACTGCTGAATGAAAAATTTAATCAGTCTCTCACGAGAAAGGATTCAGATATGATGTACATTGAAGAAATCAAGAGCATTCTGCCGCATCGATACCCGTTCCTGCTGGTCGACAGAATTCTTTCCATCGTTCCCGGTGAATCGATAATTGGTATCAAAAATGTTACCGCCAATGAAGAATTTTTTAACGGCCATTTTCCCGGCAAGCCGGTTATGCCAGGCGTACTGATGGTTGAAGCCATGGCTCAGGTAGCTGGCGTGCTTTTTCTCTCGCAGCCGGAACACAAAGGCAAAACACCTTTCTTTTGTGGTATAGATAATGTCAGGTTCCGTAGGCCGGTTGTTCCCGGAGACCGTATTGAATTTCATGCCAAAGTTCTCAAAGTGCGGGGCAATACCGGTAAGGTCGAAGCGGAAGCCAGAGTCGACGGCGAACTGGTTACCGGCGGCGAACTTATGTTTCAGCTCGTTTAACCGATAAAGAGCAAGGAGTAGACACATGTCTGTTCATCCAACCGCGATAATCGCCCCAGGGGCGAAGTTACACCCTTCAGTCAAAGTGGGCCCCTTTGCCGTAATCGGGCCGGATGTGGAAATCGGTGAAAACACCGATATTGGTGCCAGCTGCCATATTTATGGTCATACGACTATCGGGCGCGATAATGTTCTGCATCCCTCTGTGGTAATCGGTACTCCACCCCAGGATCTCAAATTCAAAGGCGAGAAAACCTTCGTTAAGATTGGTAATGGTAATCATTTCCGCGAATTTGTCACTATTCATCTGGCAGAAGGCGAAGGCAACTCGACAATCGTCGGCGACAACAACCTGCTGATGGCTTATGTGCATATTGCCCATAACTGCAAGGTTGGCAACAATATTATCATGTCGAACTGCACTACTCTTGCCGGCCATGTTGAAGTCGGTGACCGGGCAGTTCTCGGTGGTTTCACCGGTATTCATCAGTTCTGCAAAGTCGGCTGCATGGTCATGATCGGTGGCATGAGCAAAATCGTCAAAGATGTGCCGCCTTTTATCAAGATCGATGGCAACCCGGCGAGAGTGGTTGGCCTGAACTCTGTCGGTCTCAAGCGCAACAATGTGTCGCGCGAATCCATTGCCAACATTCGTGAGCTTTACAAGGTTTTCTTCCGTTCGGAAATGAACGTCTCGCAGGTCATGGAAAAGTGGTCAGAACTTGTCAAGGCCGATGATCCCCATGTTAACATGTTTCATGAGTTCGTTAAAAAAGCCAAGCGCGGTGTTTACAAGCGCACCCGCCGCGGCGGTGCCGGCGCCAGCGAAGAATAACGCTCAGGAATTACCAGAGGCGACTGTCATTGTGACAGTCGCCTCTGTTGTTTTAGGCTGCAATGCCACACAATTTCTGTGTTTTTGCATTTTCACAATCTGATAATTCTGCAATGGTATAATATCTGCCAGGAGAATCTGAATTGAGAGGGCTGCATAGTGTTAAAAAAGCTTATAAAGCGCTTTGTCGCAGTTTTTCTGCCCTTCAGGTGCCACACCTGTCATACAGCAACCGATTTCGGGGTGGTGCTCTGTGACTGCTGCCTGATAAAACTTCAGGGCTTGATAGGCTCACCACAGCGTGTCGAAGACGTGGTCTGCAGCTTTCCTGTTTATACTCTCAGCAGTTATGACAGTCTGATGAGCGACATCATTCGCGTCGTTAAATACCGGCCATCGCTGAAACTTCTTAAAATTCTGGCGCAGCAGTGCCAGAGCCGGGGAAGTCTTAAAACCCTTGTCGGCAGCGATGATATTCTGATTCCGGTGCCGATGCACTCAGACCGGCAGCTAAAGCGCGGTTTCAATCAGGCCGAGTTTCTGGCCGAGAAGTTTGCGGTGGCGGCCGGTTGCCGGTTCAGCCCGGCTCTCGAGCGTATCAGGGCAACCCGACCACAGGCCGACTGTGACGAAAAAGACCGGCAGAATAATCTTGAGGGTGCTTTTGCTCTCGGCCGTGGCCTGATTAAAGAAATGTTCTCGGGCCGGCATCTGATTCTGGTCGATGACGTTGTCACAACGGGAAGCACCCTGCAGAAGTGCTGCGAAACTTTGCAGCCGCTCGGGCCGGCAAAAGTTTCTGCCCTGGCCGTATCACATTCTTTCAGACGAACAACATCTTAGTTTTTCATCAACGTTGGCCATGCAAAATCGCTGACCTTCAGGTTAGCCCAGGATTATACAACCCGGGAGAGAGGTTAAAATTTGAGCCTTGCTGAAGAAATTCCGTTGATTGCTAAGCCGCCTTATTTGAAAAATATGGGCTGGGAACTTGAACAGGACATGCTTTTTGGCCACGAATTTTCAGCTGTCACCCGCACTGATCAATGTGAAAATAAGTTGTTCCGGTTCTTAAAAGCTGCCGGTGTGGGTTTGACTTTGTGGCGGGCTCAGGTTAAAATATGCTGTAATTTAGCTAAATGAACCTGCCTGTTCGTCCGATATTCAACCTTGGAGGCGTCCTCCGCTAACGAGAGACACAACAGGGGGAAGACGTTCAGGGAGTCAGGAGGAACCATGAAGGTTTCCAATGTAAATGTAACTAGAATCTATCAGGACCAGGTAAAGAAGACTCAGACCGCGAAGCCGGACGGTGAATTCAACAAGCTGATGCAGAATTCAACCGGCAAAGCCGACAGCGCGACTCGAACCTTCCATCCGCCGAGTGGCGTAAACCCGAACAACCCCGTGCTTTCAGGGGCTCCGGTTGCCGAGGCTGATCCGGTCGAAACCGTCAAGTTCGCAGCTGAAGTGGTTGCCAGTGAACCTGACGTCAGATCCGAAAAGGTTGACCGCATTAAGAGACTTTTCGACGCGGGGCAGTATAACGTTCCGGCTGAAAAAGTCGCCAATGCTCTCTATGCTTCAGGAGTCATCACCAGCTCCTGGGAAGGCTGACAACCTGGTTGAATCCCAAAGTTGAAGAACTGAAAGAAATACTTGGCGAAGAGCTGAGTATTTATCGAAAACTTCTGCAGCACGCCGGCGACAAGCGCAAGCTGCTGCTTGAAAAGTTCTCGACAGATCTTCAGACCATCGTTAATCAGGAAGAAATCCTGGTTCAGAGGTTGATTGAACTCGAACCCCGTCGTCGTGAATGTGTTGCGGCGATTGCCGGCACTGCCGATGCGAATCTCGACACCGCAGTCGAAAAGATTTCTGAGACAGACGGCAAGTCGGATGTCTGGATGGTCGGCAGTCAGCTGCGTGATGTCGTTAATGAAATCAAAACCGTTAACGAAGAGAACCAGCGCCTGATCGAACAGGCTCTCGAATTGACACAATACTCGGTTAAGCTCATTACCAAAGCTCCGGCCGACGTAACTTATGGCCCGGCAGGCAAAAAGCCGGGGCAGAGGGTTGGGCCGGCACTGATCGACCGCAAGGCCTGAGAACCCTTTAAAACAGAAATCTTCTCGCAGGCGCGAAGCAGAAATGCCTCGGCTTGTGAGAAGATTTTTATTTGTACTAATGTAAACTCTCCAGATCGCCGATAGAGATTATAGGGAAAAATATATTTCCCCGATGGCAATAAAAAAAGGCGCCATGTAATAAGGAGGCCGGCGATGGCTGGAACATTTTTTGGCCTGCAGATTGGCAGAAGCGGTATCTATACGCAGCGCAAGGCGATGGAAACAACATCGCACAATATTGCCAACGCCAATACCGAGGGCTATTCAAGACAAAATGCGGTAATCGCGGCCAACAAGCCGTATATGATTACCAGCCTGCACACTCCGGTAGCAACGGCTCAGGTTGGCAGCGGGGCTTCAGTTACTCTGATTCAGCAGTTCCGTGACGAATTCATCGACGCCAAAATAACCAAAGAAACTTCGACCCTCGAATGGAAAACCGCTGCCGATGATCTTATGAAGCAGATCGAGGCGATCGTCAACGAGCCTGGAACTGCCACTATCCGCGATGAGCTCGATAAATACTGGGCTGCCTGGCAGGATCTTGCCAACGATGCTTCAAACAGTTCACTGCGTCGTAACCTGGTTGAACAGACTGAGTCTCTGGTCGGAATCTTCTCAGATATAGACAATCAGCTGCGCCGGCTGCAGGGCTCGCCGACCTGGTGTTCACAGGGCAGTATCGAGAACCAGATTCAGGATACGGTCAAGGAAATCAACAGTATTGCCACAACCATTGCCAGTCTGAACGAGCAGATCGGTCGTTCTGAAACCTCGGGTAATGTGGCCAATGATTTGCGTGACCAGCGCCAGAAAGCCCTCGAAGATCTCGCCGGACTGGTGAACGTGGATGCCTTCTACAACCAGAAGGGTGAGCTGACCGTTAACTGCGGGGCTCATACTCTGGTACAGCACAATATTTTCAGGGAACTCAACATCAGTGTTAAAGATGGCGAATCATTCAGTACTGTTTCCGGAAGTAACGGATACCCTGAATTCTCAGACAATGCTGACGTGGCCTCTGCGGTTATCACCCATACCGTCGATCAGCGCAATATCACCCTTACGGTTTCATCGGTTGCTCAGGCCCATTCACAGTATTCTTTCCTGACCTTTCACCCTCTGACCGGGCCTTTGTCTGACTTTGGCATAACCAGCGGCAGTTTCAATGTCAATGGCCGTGAATTCTTTCTTGATGCAGAAAATACGACTATGCGCGACCTGTCGCAGATGCTCGATTCTGCCAATCTGAACCTTCGGGCTTCGATCAATGAATCGGGCCAGCTGGTTCTCAATTCAAGTCAAACGGGCACTGATTACTCGATCAAAACTTCTGATGGCACAAGCAACCTTTTTACCGTTCTGAATCTTCAGACTGATAAAGAAGCCCGTGATGCCCGCTTCAGCTTTGGCGACCAGGAATTCGTTTCTTCGAAAAATGATGTGGCCGGGGCACTCGAGGGTGTCACCCTGCTGATTCGTGATACCGGTGTGGCAAATCTTGACCTCAGACCGGTGGTTACCAGCGGTAAGCTCAAGGGGCTTCTTCAGGTCAGAGACGGCGCTCTGCAGACGGCTATCAACGACCTTAACAAGCTGGCATATACAATCGCGGTCGAAACCAACCAGATTCACCGCAATGGTTATGGTCTTGACGGTGTTACCGGCCGTAATTTCTTTAAACCGCTCGAATATGTCGATGTTGATAATCCCTATAAGAATGCGATTCAGAATCTTGCTCTCGAAGACCATATCAAGGCAAACCTGAACAGCATCGCAGCCGCCAGCGGCACCATCGAAAATGCCACCGACAGATTGAGAACTTTCAATGGCGTGGGTGACGGCGCCAACGCTATTGCCATTGCACAGTTGAAGCACAAGAATTTTTTTAACGACGGTCAGTCTTCTTTCAACGATTTCTACAACGAGATCGTTACCGAAGTTGCCTCGAAAAGCAAAAAGTTCGAAACCGAAAAGAACTACAGCAGCAGTCTGTTAACACAGCTGGATGCAAAAAGGGCGGAGCTCTCGGGCGTTTCTCTCGACGAGGAACTGGCAAATCTGATTCGCTTTCAGCACGCTTACAATGCGGCTGCCAAAGTGATCACCACGGTCGATGAGATGCTGGATAAGATAATCAACGGCATGATCTGATATTCGGTATGTGCAGTGATTCTGAGTTGTATGACAGTTGGAAGATGCAGCCACAGATGATCGTAGATGGCGCAGATTTATAAAGAAGAATTAATAAGGCATTGCAGGCCCGATAACAGATAGCGGGCGCAAAACAAGGAGACAGGCAAAATGCGGATAACGAATCAATGGATAGTAAATTCGTTTATTAACCAGGTTAATCGCAACAACACCGATCTGAGTGACATGCAGATCAAGGTGAGCTCTGGCAAAAAGTATATTCGTGCTTCAGAAAACCCTGTTGACAATGCTCTCGGCATGCAGAACAAGGTCGAGATAAATGAAAACAATCAGTTTATCCGCAATATCGATAATACCAAAGACTGGTATAACAACACCGATGGTGCTCTGACCACTATCGAAACCGCGATTCAGAGAGTGCGCGAGCTTGCGGTTCAGGGTGCCAACGACACTCTGGTGCAGCAGGACCGTGATGCCATAGCCAAAGAAATCGATGAACTGCTGCTGCACATGATCGATGTTGGCAATACCCAGATTGCCGGTGAATATATCTTTGCCGGCCACGACGTGAATACCCGCCCGTTTTCTGCAATTACCGGGCAGACCCCCGGTTACAACAAAGGCGTGGTGACATACTCTCTTGCTGAAAACCGCGGTGATGTCAACAAGAACAGCCCGCTCGACATCATGTTTGGTGGTGACGGCAAGCGAATTACCGCCGAAATCGAACGTGGTACAGTGATTGAAAAGAGCATTAACGGTCTTGAGCTGTTTTACGGCGGGGAGCCGATATCTCCGACTCCGACTTTTACCTATACTCTCCCTCCGCTCGAAAAAAGCCTGCCACTGTCGGCTCTCAATTCCGGCAGAGGCGTTCAGGAAGGAATCATAATTGTCACTGACCATGCCGGCGTCGATCACAAAATCGATCTGGGCGATGCGCACCGACTCGATGACGTAATCGGCATGATAAATGCCACCGGCTCATTCGAAGCCGGCCTTGAAGAGGTACCTGCTGATACGGCTGTGTCGCTGGGTATTTACCGTAACGCCGGCTACACAAATCTGCTGATGGGTCTTTCTGACCCGAAAATGCTTTCTGAATTCACCAATCTGTCTGACCTCAATGATGGTTTAGGACTCTCAGACGGTTATCTCAACATCAACACCCGCGATGGCCGCAATCATCGCGTCGATGTATCTGGTGCCAGCACTGTGGCTGATGTCATTGCCCGCATTAATTCAGTAGAAGGCGGCGCGGCCCTTTCCGCTAAATTCGATATGATCCACAAGCGCCTGGAAATAACCGATTTAACCGGTGGTCAGGGCGAATTTTCAATCACTTCGACACGCACGCAGCTTTACGTAAAAGACCTCCCGCCACATGTTGCTTCAGATCTTGGTTTGCTGCGTAATGTCGGTGCCGGCAACGAGATTTTTTCGACCTATGACCCCGAGATCGACTCACAGGCCTCACCATTGTCTTTTGCCAATGGTGGTAAGGGAATCGAGCGGGGCTATCTGACTATTACCGGCCATGATGGTGTTGCAACCGTGCCGCCAGTCGATCTGACCGCAGTTTCGACACCTCTCGATGTGGTCAATGCCATCAACGCCGCTACTGGTGGGCGGCAGACCGCAACCTTCGATGCAACCAGCAAAAGAATTATGATTACCGACAATACGGTCGGTGCTGAAGATTTCAGAGTTGAAGAATATTTTGGTGGCGGACCGGTTTCGATTCGCGACGTCACCACAGTAACTAAAAACCTTGGCCTGCTCAAAACCTCAAAGGGAAACACCATAGTTGGTGATTCGCTGGTTTCATCTGGCCCGCTGCTGACCGAAGCCAGCCTGCTTTCTGATATTCTGCCGCCACCCGAAAAGGGGTTCATGGTGCTGCGTGGCGCAGATAAACAGCCGGTTCAGGTTGACCTGACCGGAGCTAACACTATTCAGGATATTCTCGACGGTATCAACAATACCGGCAAGTTCAACGCGATCTGGGAAAGCGCCGAACAGCGCTTTGTCGTTTCCGACCCGATGGCTGTGGGTGGCAATTACGGCATCACCATCGAAGAGGTCACCAATACCGGCCGCGACCTTGGTTTTGTCGAGGGAACCAGCAACCACGTGCCGGGCATCATTACCGGTGCGCCGATCAAGGTTGCCGCACTTCCGACCATGGTTGGTTCGGTCGATCTCAACCCGAGAGTGACCAATGAAACTGAGCTGCAGTCGCTCAATTCAACCAGAGCTTCAAACCCTGGTGTCAACCTTGGTTATATCCGCATTACCGACAAGGCCGGCCGCTTTGCCGCGATCGACCTGCGCGGTTCGCAGACGATCAAGGATGTGCTCGACAAGATCAATAACCCGGCCAATGGTATCTACGTCGAAGCCCGTCTGAACAAGGACGGCAACGGCATCGAGATTGTCGACAAAAACCACGGTGCCAGTGGCAAGCTTGAAATTATCGATGTCGACAGCACTTCTGCCTTTGATCTCGGCATCTCAGGCCGTACTGTCGACCATGTGCTGACTGGCAAAGACCTTGATCCGGCACTGACCATGAGCACCGCCATTACCTCTCTTGGCAATGGCGCTATTCCGATGGGCAAGGTTTATGTGCAGAGCGGTGGCTTCTCTGGTGAGATCGATCTCACCGGTGCCAGAACCGTCGGCGATATCATCGACAAGCTTTCTAATACCGATGCAAACTTCAACCTCCAG
>JAKQKW010000338.1 GCA_029560455.1 Candidatus Rifleibacteriota bacterium | reverse complement strand
CAAACCAAAAGCCATCAAGGAACTGATTTTTACGGAACTGTCGCGTGGCGTGACCGAATACAAGTCTTACGGTGGCTTCAGCGGTGTCGAAAAAACGACTCTGGCAACGGTCATCGGGCGCAACCGCGTGCCGACACTGCGCCGACTGATCGCAGATGCAGACCCCGATTCGTTCGTAGTGATTCAAGACACGGCGCAGGTTTACGGCGAAGGCTTCGAGACCCTGCCGCGCTGATTCAAGATCGCAAATCTTCTGGCGCAGCTTTCTGACAAAGAGCGGTTTACCTTTTCCAATACAGAAATCCCCGTTCGCCCTCAAAAGAGCAAACGGGGATTCTGCGGCGGAAAGCCTTTTGTTTAGCTATTTTGTCACTCGTTGCCGTAATAGAGAAAATCGAGGTCTTCTTTAGTCAGCATTTTAGCCAGCTTCAGTGAAGCAACAGTTCTTCTCAGCTGCTCGATGGTTATCGGGCCGATTACCAGAAAATCAGTGCGTTTGTGGGCAAGAGCGTAGGCGTTAGCCATCTGATCGGCGGTATAAGATGTTTTGTTCTTTTTGTTGAAATCTTCGGTAAATCTGACAAGCCGGTTATATCTTTCTTCATTGGCGCAGGTGAAAATAGAATGATAGACGTTGCGCCAATAAGGGTCACCCTGAGCGTATTTTTTTCTGGCGGCTTTTCTGGCGTTATCCCAGCAGGGTTCGGGCCGGTCGAGAATACTGATGCCGCCCAGCGGCGAATAGGGCATAATCTTGATACCCTTGAGAAAGTTTTCATCCATCATTTCTTCATGGGTGACCTGCACGCCACCGGCATGAATGGCCCGTTCAGACATTTCAAAGAGAGAGAAATACGGGCTGTTGAAAACCGGCTTTGCCAGGTCTGGCTGCTTTTTTGCCAGGGCCAGCGATCTGGTTATTCTGTGGGGTTTCCAGTTCGACCAGCCAAGAAACGTGTATTTATTGCGGATATCTTTCGAACTGAGGGCTTCCATTATGGTTTTAACGGAATTCTGACTTCTTTTTATCGGCTCGAAATTGATAAAATCGCCATCATCTCTGTGCATGAGGTAGACATCAGGTGTTCCCTGCAGATTTTTGATTGTATGGCCGAGTTCTTCGCCCACTCTTTCGGCAATCTGCTCTTTGCTGCCGAACAGGCGGCTGGCATAGGTTCCGTCGGTCGAATTCGGCAGATCCGTATACCCCTCAGCCATTATGTTTCTTGCTTTCAGCATTTCCTGCAGGCAGAAAGAGTTCTCACCGGCCGGCAGTTTTTTTGACCAGAAAAGGTCAAACGGAAACCCGCCTTTCGAAAGGGTGTAGATTCTTTTGCCCGGATTTTTCTGCCGGTATGCCGTGATCCAGTTTCCAAGCTTGTATTCGACGTCGCCGACATAGATTGGCGATGTGTCAAAAAGGTTGATGCCGAGGCGCACGGCTTCGTCAAAGAGGTTGTTGATGCTCTGTTCGGTTATTTTTCTGGGGGTTGGGTCGGTCCAGTCTTCCTGGGCCAGGTGGTCCGTTCCCATGATCAATCTTGAAAACTTAACCCGTTCGTTCTTTTCGTTGCGGACTTCAATGTATTCCATCCCTTCTGCGGCCAGATCGGATGCGAACAGAATATTTACATTGAGAAAACCGGTAAAGAACAGGATGATAAGCAGCAACGCGGGAATTCTTTTCATCTCAACATCTCCCTGGCCTTATTTCAGCCATTCCTGATTTTCAATTGTCATGTAAAGACATAAAACTATATCACTTTTTCAATCTTTGCTCAGCCCTGGCAATTCGAATCCAAAATAAACAGGTCGAAGCGCCGGCTCAGGATAAAAACCGGCAATCTCTGGCATTGTTTTTATAGACCGGCACAATTGCTCCTCAATGCCTTTTTTCTTATACTGTAGCCTGAAACAAAAAAAATTCTGGTCTGAAGGTGGATTTAATGCTCAGAAAACTTATTCCGTTCGCTCTGTTAATTTCATTTCAGTCAGTTGCTTTTGCCGAAAATATTGAAGAAATAATAAACAACCGGCAGCCCGGCGCCCTGCTGAAATTGACACGGGCGATCCGCGAGGGTGCCGACGTTAACAAACCTGGAGAAGATGGCAACACTCCTCTCGCAACCGCAATTCTTACCGGCTGTGATCGAACGATTCTCAAGGCCCTGATCGACGCTGGCGCAAAGCTTGTCAGCAACGCCGAAAGAGATGTAATGAGCGCCTTTACGGTTTTCCGTGACGATGCAACCACCCTGAAATTTCTTGCTTCAGAGGGCTTCAAGATCGATCTCGATGTTCTTAAAGCCGCAACCGGCAACAAAAGTTTTAAAATGTTCAAGACCGCTCTAGAACTCTACGGAAGCTCGGATTTTACTGACGAACGGGGTTTCACTCTGCTGCACAGTGCGGCCGCGAACGCCCGAAACCCTGAAATCGTAGTTTTTCTGCTGCGCCAGGGGCTTGGTGTCAACGATAAGGCCGCCCCGGGAACCACTCCCATATTTCTCGCCGCTGCGCACAATTCCGACCCACGCATTGTTACGATGCTTGCCGCCGCCGGAGCCGACCTGGAAGCGCTCGACTCAAAAGGCCGCACGGCCCTTTCCAGCGCGATTTATTACAACAAAAACCGTGAAGTTGCGGAAACTCTGATAAAGCTCGGTGCGAAGGTTAACGCAAAAGACGAAAATGGTATGACGCCGCTGATGCATGCGGTGTTCGAGCCGGGCAACGAAAGTCTGGTGCAGGCGCTTATCAGGCGGGGGGCGCAGGTTAATGCCCGCGACAAAAAGGGATCAACGGCGTTGATCTGGGCATGTGGGGTTAAGGGCAACGAAAAGATCATCGCCATGCTTCTCAAAGCCGGCGCCTCGACAGATCCGGTTGCAGAAAACAATGTCACAGCCCTGAGCATGGCCATTCACAGCGCGCTTCATACCGGCGCCTACAAGGAACCCATAAGTGTCAGGGTTATCGAACTGCTTTTGCGGCATGGAGTTAAGCTGACGCGCAGACACCCGCTTTTCCCTGAAGTATGGTTGCTTTCAGCAGCCGCAGAAGACGGTTTGAATCTTGCGAGAAAACTGCGGCGCCAGGGAATCGACGTTAATTTTTCTGACAAAGATGGCATAACGGCTTTGATGAAGTCTGCCATGAGCAACACAAATCCTGAAATGGTCAAATTTCTGCTCGCTTCGGGTGCCAGAATAGACATGGTCAGCAGGCATGGCGCCTCTGCCCTGCTCTATGCCGCGCAATACAATAATTCAGCAGTGGTAAAGCTCCTGCTTGCCGAAGCCGAAAAAATTGCCGGCAAATCTGTTTCTGCAGCCGAACTGCTTCTCAGAGCCGCGGGGAATACAGACCTTGAAGTCGTGAAGCTTTTTCTGGACAGGAAAATTGACGTCAATTCGACCGATGACATGGGCAGAACGCCGCTGTTTTTTGCAGCAAGGTTTTCGACACCGGAAGTCGTAAAAGAGCTTGTTGCGGCCGGGGCAGATGTAAATATCTGTGATAAATATGGTTTCTCGGCGCTCATGGCCGCGGCCGAAATGACTGTCAGCCCTGAAACAATCAAGATTCTTGTCGATGCCGGTGCCAGAATTGACTGCGTCGACAGCGAGCACGGCAGAACCGCCCTTGATTTTGCGCTCGAAAATGAGAATCTCAAAGATACTGAGGTTATCGATCTTCTGCGGCGCTGATGCAACGGGCTTTGTCTGAGTCTTGCTTTTGTGCCGGCTTTGAGCTATACTCTTATCAGTGGTTGTTTTGTACAACTGAAGAAATCGGGGGCGACCTGGTTTCGACGGGGAGCGTGAGCATCCACCTGCCATTCGAGGTTGATCGAAGGGCCTCGCAAAAAATCGATCAAAACTTAACTGCCAACGAAGAACTGGCACTCGCAGCCTAATTTGCTGTGACGGTCCCTCAGCTGATTCTGCCGGTAAGCACTGAGACGACCGTAGACAAAACCGGCTGGACTTAATACCGGGCCACTGGGGTAGTAAGTCGAGATTTTCCAGACGGATCGGATGAGTAGAGACCTGCCTGTGGGTTACGAAAGTCTTAAACAATTAAACGCAGGACATAATGGTAGACGGTGTCTGTGAGCCTTTTCGGACGCGGGTTCGATTCCCGCCGCCTCCACTGGTTGAAACCTCGTCCATTTTATGGGCGAGGTTTTGGTAACGGGAGGATTCTATGACCAGCAAAGACCTGATTATTAAAGAACTTGATAACTTACCACCGAGCGCTCACAAACTCATTAAAGAGTTTATTGAACTTTTGAGAAAGAGCCTTGAAATAGAAGAAAAAAAGGGAACAAAGAGCCGCAAGTCCGTTATTCAGGGAAAATTCATAGGCATGTGGAAAGATCGAGAAGATACAAGAGACAGTACTGCTTATGTAAAAAACTTGCGCAAAGCACACTGGGGCCAGAAAAATGCGTAGTGCTGTCATTGTTGGCACAGATATTCTGATCGATCTGGCGCATGACAATGAAGTGGCAATAAAGTGCCTGAAAAAGCTGGAAAAGGATTATCAGCTGGAAATTTCAGCAATTACAAGATTGGAAATCCTGGTCGGTTGCCGAAATAAATCCGAGCTTCGCGAAACCAATAATTTCCTTGAGGGATTCCCCACTAATGCTTTAACTCCTGAGATTACTCAGAAAACCATTGATCTTATTAATAAGTATTTTTTGAGCCATAATCTTCTGATTGCCGATGCTTTGATAGCTGCCACCGCAATTACATTGCAAAAACCTCTGATAAGCAAGAATCAGAAAGATTTTCGTTTCATTGAAGAACTCACCCTTTTGCCTTACCCGGTCGCTTGAGACTACTGCAGTCTAACTTGTTTTAGATTCCGAGAGTTAGAAAAGTGGCTGATCTTTCCAGCAGGTTTCACAGGGGCCTTCCGTTTTCTTCCTGATATGGTTCAGGTCAAAAGCTGGGACAAGCTTTCCGCGTGTAACTGCAGGGCATTCATTTTTTGCATGATACTTTTTTCCGTATTCGCTGATGTAGCAAATTGGCGTTTTCTGATTTGCGACTGCGACATTTGGGCTGTCCTTTTGAGATGCTGTGGCAACCAGAAAATCTGCCGAGTCTCGAGGTGTAAGTTTTAACACAATCGGCTCTGGCAAATATGATTGGCTGAGAACTTTGAAATCCTCCGGCAGTTTTTCCCACTCGCGTATGTGCCTTATTGCGGTTTCGGTGCTTACTCGGTCAAATGTTTGTTTGATATGATTCAATGTGTTGGTAAAAGCATCCTTATTACCTGTCATTGCCTGCATTTTTGCCTTTTCCCTGAAAAAAACACAGTTCTGGGAGTCAAGCGAAATCAATTGCTCTACCAGTGACAGTGCCTGCTCATAATTGCCGGCATAGAAAGCTTCGTCATACTTGACCATAAGCTGCTGGGAATTTTGGGCGAGAACGAACAGAGGGCACAGAAATACAAACATAAGGAAAAGGATCCTCATTTTTCAATACCTGTTTGATCAGAATTTTTTGCCTGGAATTGATTATAAGTTTGATTCCGGAAGAAATTCAACCTGGAAATCTGGACCTGAATCATTGTAACAACTGCCAATAATTAGAAAAGCCATAAAGAATGGACGTGGATATGTTCCTGTTTGGGCCGCCTCCACTTTTTCTGAACTCGACTCAAATGAAACGATCCGGCAGAAACTTCGCTATTGTTGAATTAATCCCTTGTTGAAGAGATCAGAAGATAGGTTATCCAGATCAGAAAGCTTATCATTACAGCCCATTTGAGAATCTCAAAAGCCAAAACCGGTGCCGGAGATTCAATATAGTCTTCTCTGATACGGGTCTGCCTTATTTCATCAGAGATATTGAGCCAGCCATCAAGCTCTCTGGCGGCTTTAAACGCCGCATCGGCATTGTCCTGGCCGTTTTCAAAGTGCGACAGATAGATCAGGTCGCCATTGGTCAGAGTCGCGACCAGAGCCGTGTCTTCAGAGGTTTTTACCGATTGCTTTCTGCCCAGAAGCCCGTATATCCAGGAGGTAAACAGCAGGTCAAATATCTCTCTGGACGTGGCCTCTGCTTTTCTGGTTTTAACCGAAACACCGATTATCAGCTTCAGGTCTACTATTTGAATGTCTCTGAGGATATTTTCCAGAAACTGGTGTCGAAGAAGAACAAGACTTTTGCGCTTATCCAGAATATAAGAACTTTTAAAGTTGTTTCTCAGCCAGTTTGATCCAAACAGAAGCAGCGATCCAATCAGTGTCATGATGATTGATGTGGAAGCACTCATTTCCGGAGGCGGGGCTCCAGTAGCACTCCCCAGGCCGGTATTACTCGCAAAGACCATAAAAAGCATAACAGTGCCGATAACTATTCCCACCCCAAAAACCGAGTGAATGCCAGTGAGTGCCGGAATCACAACTGTCTGTGAATCAGGTTTTATGAGGCGGATCGTTACCTTCTTAACAAGCATAAGCTGGTTTCCCGGGCAAAAATATAAATAACTGCGTATTCTTGAAAATCCGGCCGGTCATTCTGATTTAATCCAGCCACTTTACGAAACGAGATTACGTGCACAGTAACATTTTACCACAGGTGCCCGAATTAGGTCTCAGTCTTGTTTATTCTTTTCTTTCTCATCGAATCTCCTTTTAAATTCAGTCGCCTCGACATTGCAAAAGTGAAAAAGCAATTCACAACCACGGACGCGGATATGTTCCTGTTTGGGGCGCCTCCAATGCACGAATCTTCTTCCAAAACGTGGATTCCTTGAGAGTGACAAGAAAGATGCTCTGATGATAATATTTTGCTTGCAGAGACATCACATGGCAACAACATCGACAATATGTTTGTCGGCAGCTGATAATGAGCATGCAAAAGAGGCACGTTAATTCAGGGGGCACGCCATCCTGAAATTTCAAGAGGCGTTTAAATTCGCGCTTACAATTAGCAATCTCTTATTGGCCGCTTGATTAAAGTCCTGCCGCAATGCGAAATAATGGAGGCTCAGACAGACTGCCCGGGCAATGCACTTTATGCCTGGACAAAGTTACAGCGGTGGTCTGAGAAAACTGGCCAGGCTGACAAGTGATGCGGGAGGCGCTTAAGCTTGCAGTCAAGCGAAACCTGGAGCGCTTTTCCCCAGTTTTCATGATGAAATGAGTAAGGAATTCTGCTCATTGAATTCGTGGCAAAAATTGTCTGCGCAAATCCTTGCCGGTACAGGGATTTCTAATTGCTGTTTGTCTTTATGTATTGAGGGTAGAAAAATCCGGCTTGTTCAATTCTTTCTGCGAGTTCGGGGTATTTCTGCTCCAGAAAAGCAAATCTTCCTTTTTTGTAAGGCCTGAGCTGGGCAACTTCAAAAACCAGAGTCGCATGCTGAGAAACCTTGGGATACTTGCTGTTACATAAGGTTTTAAGTCTCACTGTGTCTTTCTGTGAGATACGCGTCTGCATGAAAATTTTAAAAATTTCATCCAGTTGATCACGCTCTTCAGTTCTTTGATTGGGTAAAACATTACATTTTTTGCAAGTGTGCAAAGAGTGGCTTTTTTCAGTAAAAGCCGACTCCGGCCTTGGTTGGCTGCAAATTCTACAGATGTATTCCATGGTTTAAATTCCTGTTTTTATTACTCACGGGCATTTGATTCCTGCTGGAAGCGGAATCATTTTTACAAGTCTCGGAAAATTGCTGTTCAGCTGGTAATATAGATATGTTTAGACCTATAGACAACAAAAACGTTTTATGACCATTTAATATGGTCAGCGTAACGGGTCTACACATTGAACCCTCGATACCTTCGAATACAGGACATAAAAAACACAATCACAAAGGGAAGTAAAGGTTTAACGATTCGAGCCCACAGTCAAACCGGAGTCGTTGCGAAAGGAAAAGACAATGAATGCAAAGATTCATCATGAACTGACAGATTTACCCAACATAGGCCGGGAAGTGGCGCGACTTCTTTCTCTTGCTGGCATCAATACTACTGATGAACTTATAAGCGTCGGCGCGGTCGAAGCGGCCGTCAGAATCAAAAACATTCGACCGGATGATCCGCCATGTCGCAGCATGCTTGCCGGGCTGCATGGCGCAATACTTGGGGTGCGCTGGCACACGATACCAAAGCAGGAACGGGAAAAAATCTGGCTGGAATATCTTGCTCGAACTGAAAGCTCATGATCAGATGACGTGAATACAGAATTCTATGATTATGCTCTCTCTATGTGGCCTGACAGAGCATTTAACCGGTCGAAAAAATATCACTTGCGTTCGTGTTTGTTTTGAATACATTCATTATAGCTGGCACCACTTTTCTTTCGGGCGCTTTCGCGTTTGGGTTCTTGTCTGACTCTCAGGTGATGAATCTCTCCGGTTGTGTGTGGTGCCAGCTTTTTATTTCCGGCAATTGTAAAAATGCCCGGCCATAAAGTGGCCGGGGATTTTTCTGCTTCAGCAGTTTTTCAGACGCCAGACAGCGAGGCCCGTCAATTTTCGTTGAGCGCAAAGGTCGCGCGGCGGGCTTCCCCGATCGAGTAAACGACAACCCTGCCGTTTTCGATATCGACCACCTTGAATTTGCCATTCACGACCTGGCCGGGCCTGACGATATGTTCATCATTTTCGAACTGAATTACGGCCTCTCTGACGTTGTCATTACCGCAAATACCGGTAACCGCAAGTTTGAGAGGCGGAATCACCTTCGCGACTTCTTTTTGTGGCACGGGTTCGGGCTGCCGCTCAATTTTAACCGGCTCGATGACCTTTTTTGTGATAAGCGGCCGGAATGGGTCGTGGTCGGCATTTTCACTCTGAAATGCGAAGTTCTGGCAGAGCTGGTCAATAACAGGCATTTCGCTGTTCTGGGTTTCTTCAGCCATGAGAGCGGTCATGGCGCAAAAAATTACGGCTACGGCAACAGATAACCTCAGGGCCCTGGCAAGCTTTTTCATGATGACCTCCTCGCTGGTGTTCTGGAAATTAGAACGCGGGGCGGTACAAACGGGTTTAGATTTTTTAACCGGCTCCGAAACATAGCCAGGACAGCTGAATTTACAGATATGAAAGCAAAGATGACTGCCATAATAATGGCTGGCTTTGAATTGGCGGTTAAAACTGGTAAACTGACCGGGCAGGCTGAAATTGCCGGCAGGCATGAAGTCAGCCACGAATGCCGGCGAACCGGGAGAAAAATATGCAAGCAGACGAACAGAACAGGCCAGCGGGCCGCGAGATAACCGACATGGCTGGCCGGCGGGCAACCCTGCCTGCAGTCGTAAAAACCGTTTATTCAGCTTCTCCGTATGGTTTTACCGCTCTCTGCAGCATAGCGCCCGAGATGCTGCCGGGGCTGATTCAGCCTCTGCCGAGTGAAAGTCTGAAGTATCTTCCGGCCTGCCTTCATAAACTGCCGGTAATCGGCATGCTGCCCGACACCGACGGTCTGGCCAAGGCCCGGCCCGATCTCGTGGTCGTCTGGGCCGAAACTAAAAAGCCGTTCCATAAAAAGTCAGAAGATGCTCTAAATGCCCTCAATTTGCCGTTTGTATATGTAACCATGGGCGATCTTGTCGATCTGGCCGACTACCCGGCGGCTTACGATTTTCTTGGCCTTGTGCTTAACCAGAAAGAGCGAACCGACAGACTGGCATCTTACTGCCGGCAGACGCTCAGTGAAGTCGAGGCGGTTTTGCAGCGGGTTCCGGCTGATAAACGCCCGCGAGTCTATTATGCGGAAGGCCGCGATGGCCTGGCCACGGAATTCGACGATTCACTGCACGCGCATCTTCTCAAGCTGGCTGGCGACGTAAACATTCACCGCGGCAACATCAAGACGCATGCAGGCATGGAAAGGGTCAGCATCGAGCAGGTTGCAGCTGCCGGGCCTGACATCATCATCGCTCTCGAACGGGCTTTTTTTGCCGATGTTTTCAAAAACCCGGAGTGGAAGCAGGTAAAGGCAGTCAGCGAACGGCGCGTCTTTCTGATTCCGTCGCTGCCTTTCAACTGGTTCGACCGCCCACCTTCCTTCATGCGCTTCATCGGGCTGAAATGGCTTATGAAATGCCTTTATCCCGAGAATTACCAGATCGACCTGATCGCGGAAATCAGGCATTTTTTCAGTCTTTTTCTGGGCATCAGGGTTTCGGCTGCAGAGGCCGCCGAGCTCATAAATCAGCCGGTCAGGCATCAGACAAAAGGCCTGACACCGCATCGTTACCCCGATTCTCTCAAGCCGACAGGCAAGGCCGTCTGAGCCGGTGGGCGCGAATAATTTCTTTTAAAATTGCATATTTACGCAGTCATATCAGCTTAAACAGACAATTCAATCCAGACATAACAGAACAGGTGAACAAAAATGAGTCTTGCAGCCGAAGAACTTAAAAACCTACTGAAACAGCACAATGCCGCAGGCATCAGCATTGCGGTTCTGCGCGATTTCCATCTGGCGTATGCCCAGTGTGAAGGCGTTATCAGTACAGAATCGCGCAAACCTCTCTGGCCTGATACGGTTTTCCAGGCGGCATCGGTCAGCAAGATCATTTCTGCGGTTTTAACGATGATTCTGGTTGAAAAAGGCAGACTGGACCTCGACAGACCGGTAAACGAATATCTGAAATCATGGAAACTGCCTGAAAATGACTTCACCAGAAAGACTCCGGTGACTATCAGGCGCATGCTCAGCCATTTTT
>JAKQKW010000335.1 GCA_029560455.1 Candidatus Rifleibacteriota bacterium | reverse complement strand
TGTAAAGGGTTCACCGGAAAAACGGTGAACCGAAATTGGCGGAAAATCTATTCTTGGCGTTTCTGCGCCTTTGGCTATTGCAAATGAAACCTTATGCGGTATCTGGCTTGTCATCTCATGGAATGCCAGGGCTGAAACCAGACAGATCACAGCCTGAGGAATTCTCGTTGCAACGATAACCAGGTCTGGTTGAGACACGTGTTCATTGCCAGCAAGTTTATATACTCCACGCGACAGTTTTTCGATTATGCCGGCACTAAGAAGACTATACAGGGTTTGTGGATGAACGCCGGCCTTGATGGCTTCAGCAGTGCGAAAAGTGCTGCCATGCTGGCGAATAATCTCTATTGCCCTGTCGCGAACGCTGTATTTTTCGACCAGCTGTTTTTTCACGATAGAATCACCTATACTTATAAACTTCTATAGGTGATTCTATCAAGAAATGCCGTATTCAACCACCGCGGTTCTTGTTTGATCACTTCCCTCACCGAACAACAAAACGGTTTTATCAAACAATCTGTAAAGCCGAAGTCCTGTATGTTTTGCATCTTGAGTTGAACTGTAATAGATTGAAAATATGATGTCGAGTAATGAGAAAATACTGCAGCTGATCGAGCAGGGCGAAGGTCTGGAGTTGGAATTCAAAGAAGCCAGAAACAGGCTGAACCGTGACGTCTTCGAAACCGCCTGCGCCTTTATGAATCGGACCGGCGGCACAATACTGGTCGGCGTCAGCGATAAAGGCGAAATAAAGGGTATCGATGCACAGCATGCCGCCCAGATGAAGAAAGACTTCGTTACGGCTATCAACAACCCTCAGAAAATCAGCCCGCCCGCCTATCTTTCGATTGACGAAGTCATTCTCGAAGACAAACTGATTCTGCGCGTATACGTGCCGGAAAGCTCACAGGTTCATCGCTGTAATGGCCGTATCTACGACCGCAACGAAGACAGCGATCTCGACATCACCGACCACACAAACCGGGTAGCGATGCTTTATCAGCGCAAGCAGGCGATATTCAGCGAAAACAAGGTTTATTCCTTTGCCGGGCTCAAAGACCTTCGTGCCGACCTGATCGAGAAATGCCGTAAAATGGCTGGTCTCTGGATACCCGGCCACCCATGGGCGCAGATGAATGACCTGGAAATGCTGCAAAGTGCCCAGCTTTACCAGACTGACCACGAAACCGGCAAAAGCGGTGTAACTCTGGCCG
>JAKQKW010000331.1 GCA_029560455.1 Candidatus Rifleibacteriota bacterium | reverse complement strand
TCTCGACCCGACCGTTGCCGACCCAGGTGTTATCGATCGCGACTTCGGGCATCAGCTCAATTTCACGACCGTTGATAATCAGTTTTTCATTTTCAGGCTGCAACTTTTTATTCATCTTCGTCACCTTTCATCAGCGGCGGGGCGGGAAAAGCCGCATCGCGAGTTCAAGCAGATCTGCGTCGCTGCCGTTGAGCAGCTTTTCAGACTCTGCATCGGTCTGTTTCTGATCTTTCAGCTGTTTCGCCAGATTACGGTGCAGCTCGAGGGTTTCAGATCTTTCGATGCTGATACCGCCGCGTCGTTTGGCACTGGCAGCAATTTTAATGGCGCTTTCCTCGTTGGCCGGCTCAATCGTGGTTTCTGGCCGCAGTTCCTTTTTCAGACTCTGCTCGATCGCTTCAATGGCCGCCTTCATCCCCAGATATTGCGGAAATCTGTCAGGCTGCGCCTTAACCGCTGCGATCAGAGATACCAGGCGAAATTCCTGCCAGCGACGCACGAATTTGCGACGCCAGCGCGCCGCATCACTGTATTTTGGCAGAAAGGTGCCGCGCAGCACTTTGAAGGCCGTAACCGTAGAAGTATTTTTCTGCAGATAATCGAGATCAGCGACGAGTCTCTGCCTTTCTGAATCGGGCATTGCCAGGCACAGTCTGATCGATTCGTCATTGCTGGCGGCATCGAGGCCCGAGTACAGAGCAGTGGCAGGGAACCCGGCCCGCAGTTTCCCCATGATGACAAGATCGCAGGCCAGCGAGGTGTTAGCGGCCGGCACGATCAGGTCAAAGAATTCTGCGACCTTGAAATCGTTTACCACCGGGCAGAGGGTCAGAATATCGCCTTCAGAAGCCTGAACAAAGGCCATCAGTATCGTCTGCGACTTCGCAGGCCAGAGGTTGTAATTTATGGGCAGAACAAGACCGTTTTTGTCGTTCATTTCTTTGTCCTCCCCGCTTCTGGCTTCATGTTCGAGAGGTAAACCCTGAGAAATTCGCTAAGTGCGGGCAGTTCATCACTGCTCAACTGCTCACGCAGCGGCCGACATTCTTCTGTAATCCGGCCGAAGGTCTGGGTTGCGAATGACGGCGCTTTGCCGACCTTTTCTGCGGCAACCCCCGGTGCCAGTCTTTCGACGTAATAAAACCGCAGAAAGTTTTTCTGTTCAGGTCTGAAGCCTGCGAATACCTTGTCGAAGTAGCCGGTCCATGACTCAGCGTTCTCGCAGAGAACCGTTTTGACCTGACACAACTGTTCCATATTGAGCAGATTGCCTCTATTTTGATCGAGATATCTCTCGACAGCTTCGGGGCCGTTATCAGCATCGCCAGGCAGACCGTCAAGCGACTGTTCGAACTGCTCGGCAGTCGGAAAATTAACCAGCTTTTTCCAGGAACTATAAAGATTTTTTTCGCGCACCCACTCATTTAGCAGATTGAACATTTCCCAGACGCGGTCACGCAGTTTTTCACCGATCAGTTTTTCGCGGCGCGCCATATTCGGAAAACGCAGTTTTTTTTCGACCTGCCAGAAGTTAACGAGCTCTTCAACGGTTTTGAAACCAAGCTTTACTCTGCTGTCTTCTTTCCAGGCCCGCAGGCCCCTGAACCTCTGTTTTGCAACTTTCTTCGAAGCAAATCGGTTAAGCGGCTGATCGTGCTGCAGCTGCTGGATAAACTGATTATAAAACCACTTGAAGTATGGCGGTGCTTCGGCGATCATGATCTTGCGGATCTGGCCCCAGACGATTGAAGCGATTTCCTGCGGCGGTGCCTTCGCAAGTTTGGCAAAATATGACATTGCCGGATTGAGAACCGTTTCCCATATTTTCTGCAGCCTTTCGCTGACCAGTTCATCTGTCCAGTGCCACTCGCCGCAATAATCGCGGGGCGGGTATTTTCTGATCCTGGCTGCCATTTTTTCTATCAGTCGATCGGCCAGGGCCTGGTCGTCGTAAAAGGACTCGAGTATCTGACGACGCATGGCCGCGAAACCGGGCTTCTTTACGGCCTCCTCAATCAGTGCCAGTTTCTGGTCTTCGTTTACATCTTCAATATCAATTTCGGTCATAGTTCCACCTCCAGGCCGTTGCGCACATACAGCAGACTGCGGGTCAGAACCTTTTCGCCGGTTATGGTTTCCCATTGCGAGGCATACAGATCGAGCTGGGTGCGGTAAAAGTCGTTGAGAATATTGCGCTGCGTCTCGTTGCCGATAAGGTTGGTCTTGTAGTCGACGATTTTCCAGCCGCCGGGCACCCTGAAAACCAGGTCGATGGTGCCGTTGATAATTGTAGCCCTTTTGCCGCCTGAATCTGCAATACAGGCAACCGGCACTTCGGTATGAAATTCGCCGGCCTGCAGGGCTTCCTGCCACAATTCAGCGGCCAGCACATTTTTGAGCATTTTAAGCAGCTTCGGGCGTTTTTTCTGAAGGTTCATTTCGTCTTCAAGGTAGTGTTCAAGAAGCAGTTCGAGCCGGGCGGCATCGTCACTGGCACCGGTAACCCGCCAGCGCAGAAGATTGCAAAGAACCTTATGCACAAAAGTTCCGACTTCGCGGCCCCCGTCGGAGTTCTTAGCCATATTACTTTTTGCCAGTTCAGCTTTTTCAGCCTTTTCCATGCGTTCAGTGACGCTTTCTTCTGCAAACTCACGCCCTGTCGAAGCTTCGCGCCAGGCCCGGCGTTTTTCGCGCCATTCTGTGATGGTTTCTTTGTCAGTGGTGGCAACGGCAGCCTGACCGGCTTCGGCGACAGGCGTCGGCAGTTCGAATTCAGGGCAATTGTTCATTGCTTCTTCAACACCTTTAGACAAGGGTGTGAGGGTGCTGCCGCCTTTGGCGTTGTGGCGCGAAACAATCAGCAGGTCGCGGGCACGGGTGCAGGCGACATAGTCGAGGCGAAGCTGTTCGGCGGCGTTGGCATTGACTTCAAACGGGCGGGCATTGTTCCAGCCGGGTGAACAGATAAATTCACGTTGCTGATAAGGCCCGAAATCAAAGCTCAGCCGCACCATTCCGCTGGCGACAGGGGCAGGTTCTTCGTCGATACCGCGATCGAGCATGACCTCACCGTCTTTGAACTGCGGGCGCTTTGCAATACCCATCAGCACAACCGGCGCTTCAAGACCTTTAGCAGAATGCATTGTCATCAACCTGACGCGGCCGGGCTCGTCAATACTCTGATCGACGGGCCAGTGTTTTACCCAGCTGCCTAGCACGTCGTTTGCCTGACTGAACAGCATTTTGTCGAAGAGTTTTTCGACATGGCGCAGAAAAGTTGTTTTAAGCAGGCCATAATCGCGCCCCTGCAACCAGGCATCGTAATGCAGAGCGGCAACGATGCGGCGAAAGGCTGTGCCGGGCGGCATTTCCTGCAGCCATTTTCTGAACAGCTTCAGTTTCAGCAGCAGGCGTGCCACCGTTGATTCGCCTTCGACCGGGGCGGTCAGAATGAGCCGGTTACCGGTTCGGCAGTATTCGTAGATCTCTTCGTCGCTGCAGCCGAAAAGCGGGCCGACGAGCACCCCCCAGACGATAGCGGCAGACCCGTCGACAAGGGCGCGCAGCACCCAGTACAGCGGTCTGAAGTCCTGCTGCAGCCTGGCCGCCAGAGTTTTGCCGCCACCCGACAGACTGACCGGAACCCCGGCCGCATCGAGGCGCAGCGCGTAGGTGGCGAGCAGATCGTTCTTGCGGCTGAGGATGAGAAAATCATCCGGGCAGAGCGGCTGCCCCTCTTTGATGCCCGCAAACGAACGGCCGAGCATGGCGGTGATGATATCGGTGAATTTTTCAGAATCGTAATCGGCCATGATGCGGGTGGCGCCGCCGTGAATTTCCGTCGGAATCGGCAGAGCGGCAACTGCCGGTGCCGAGCCACAGGTGCGCAAAGGCAGCATGGCCATGAACCCGGCCTGATCGAAAGTGCCGCGTTTAACAGTGCGCTGGGCATCGAATGCCGGCGCAAATGCCCGGTTAACCCAGCCGCAGATGCCGAGACGCGAGCGCCGGTTCTGCTGCAGCGAGATGATTTCGCCGCCGGTTGCCTGCAGATGGCGGCCGGCCTGATGATAAATCTGAATATCGGCACGCCGGAAACGGTAGACAGACTGTTTCGGATCACCGACCAGAAACAGCGAACCCGGCTTCGGTCTGGCCTGCAGCCAGTCTTTGACTTCGTGGTCATCGGCAGTGAGCAGAAAGGCCATTTCGGCCTGCAGCGGGTCGGTATCCTGGAATTCATCGATCATCAGAACCGGGTAGCGTTTTTGAACCGCCCTTCTGACGTGCGGGTTGTCTCTGAGCAGCTCGACGGTGCGCGACAGCAGGTCAAGGTAGCTGACATAGCCTCTCTGATTGCGCCAGTCACGCTCTCTCTGCCTGATTTTATCGAGAACCGGCTGAATCTGCGGGAACACATAATAACTATAAGCTTCGCGAAATTCTTTGCAGACAGCCTTTATATCATCGTTATACTGCTTGAGCAGACCGCCATCATCGATACCGACGCCACCATCAGACAGTTTCGGGTCAGCCAGGTAGCGCATGGCCCGCCAGATATCCCTGATTTCGTCGGGAGTCCAGGTGGTTTTACCGTTGAATCGCTGCAGGCGGGCCGCAAGTTTTTCAAGGTTGAACCAGTGTTTCATTACCTCTTCGGCTTTCGCATCAACCCCGTTTTCAACGATTGCGGGCCGCGGGTCGAGTGACCTGATATCGCGCCAGCAGTCTGTTACGGTCTGCAGCAGGTCTTTCGGGTCTGGCGGCGGCAGCGGGTCGCTGCACGAAAAATCAATATCGGGGTAGCGGCAGTAAGCCCGCAGGCCCCTGATGATGCGGTCGGCTTCGGGGTCAACTTCGTGGTCAGCGAATGGCTTGAGCATTTCCGGGTGTTCGCTGAACATTTCGGCCCAGGTGCGCTTGAAAAAATACTCTTCGTCGCCCTCTTCAATTTCGCTGAACGACGGGTCAAGGCGCGCCTCAACCGGGTATTCGCGCAGAATTCTGGCACAGAAACCGTGAATGGTACCGACATAACCATCTTCGATTGTCACCAGAGCTTTTTCGAGCAGAGCTTTCTCTGCCCCGGCAGCGTCGACGAGGCGTGACTCGACACGTTCTCTGAAACGCCCGCGCAGCTCTTCAGCAGCTTTGCGGGTAAAGGTGATCGCGGCAATGCCTTCGGCCGGGCGACCGTTCAGCACCAGAGAAACCATGCGCCCGACGAGATTGTAGGTCTTGCCGGAGCCAGGAACCGCTTCGACGAGGAAGTTGCGGTCAAGCTCGTTATGTATGCGTTCTTTGACCTTGTCATCGATGCTGGCGTCGATGCCCTCTTCGCTGTAAGACCAGATTTCGGGGGCGGTCTTCGCGCCTTTTTTTGGCTTTTCAGCCTTTTCTGCCTTTTCGGTATTGCCGGTATTGTCGGCATTGCTGGCACTGTCGGCCTTTTTTTTGCGGCCGGTGGCGGTTTTAACGAGGTTATCTTCAGTTATTTCTGCGGGTTTTGTTTTCTTTGCAGTCATTTCAGTCGTCATCCCCTTTCACTTCTTCCTCGCCGCCATTGAACAACATGGCATAAGGGCACAGATTCATGGCATTACACTCTTCGCATGGCCCCGAAGCGGCAAACCGGCCATCGACGAGAAAGTCAAAAACGCCGGCCAGGCGCTCGTTGATGATCTGGTTTTCGTCGCCGTTTTCCATGACGATGCGCTGTCGCTGCCCGTTCTCAGTAGGGAAATATAGCCCGGAGCCGACTACCCGGCGCGGGTCACCACGTTCTGCGAGCATGCGGGCAACGGCGTATTTGTAGAGTGCCAGTTGCAACTGTGCCTTTTCTTCCTGCACCCCACCCTTCAGGAATTTTTTCGGCGAGCCGGTTTTGTAATCCCAGATTTTCAGGCCGTCAGAGGTTTCATCGATGCGGTCGATCTTGCCTTTGAGCCTGACGACTCTGCCGTCTTCCATTTTAAAAGGCACGGCTTCAGCAGTGTCGAGGCCCAGCGGGTTGATCTTGCCTTCGGGCAGGGTCATGCCGAAAAACAATTCGTAGCCGACCGGTTTGGCTTCGCCTGCGGCGGCGGCCTGACATTCACCGGTAAAAAATTCGAGGGCATCACGGCGAATCTGGGCTCTGCCGACCTCGTAGGCGGAAATGCCGGCGGGTGGCACCAGAATACGGTATCTGGCGGCGACCTCTTCAACGACATCTTCGAGCAGTCCGGCGTGCTTTTCGGTAACCGGCCAGCCGGCGCGCTGCAGAAATATTTCGTAGATTTCGTGCAGCAGGTTGCCGCGCTGCATGGCATCGAGCCAGCCCTGCAAGCCCGCATCAACCGTGTCAACCTGTTCAGACGGCATACAACCGACAACATGACCCAGGAAATAGGCGAACGGGCAGCCGGAAAGCTCGTCGATACCGCTGGCGGAGAGTGACCGTTCAGGATGGTCGCGGAAATCCCAGGCGGCGGAATCCCAACCGTGGATGCCGTTTGCAACCTCGCTCGCCCCGGCGCTTCTGTTGGTCTGGGCCGCAGCGTGGCGTTTCCAGGTCGGGTATGTCTGTTCGAAAAGGGCGCGCAGCTCATCTCGGCTGCTGCCGTGAATCTGGCGGCGCCAGAGCCATTCGCAGAGATCGACGGCCGCCATGGCGTTATCGGCAAGATGACCGATCAGCGGCAGCGCAGCGGTGTTCAGCAGTTTTGAAAATTCGCCGCTGCCGCCGGTTTTCTGGCGCAGGGCACGGGTGAACAGCTCTGACGGGCTGGCGGCGCGGCCGCCAGGGTCGACCATCGCAAATGAAACGAAAATGCGGGTATCGTCGGTAATCTCTGCCCAGGCGGTGGAGAATCTGCCGATTGCCTCATAGCGGCTTTCTTCGGCAGTTTTCAGGGGTGGCAACAGTTTTCGGCTGAAGTCTGGCACGACCGGGTCGGTGCCGGCGCTACCCGGAACAGCGCTGTGCGACATGCCGGGGAAAAACAGCAACCTGCGTTGGCTGAGCACTGCGGCTTCGGGTGAGGTGACGAGCACCCGGCCATCGGGCTTGAATGGTTCGGTTTCGCTGTCGAGGCCGAGAATCAGCAGCAGCCACCACATGACCCGGCCGAGAGGCATCTCTGCGGCCTGTGTATTGCGGTATTCTTCGAGACGTCGCTTAACCCTGGCGAGGCGGCGCGCATCGTCTTCGCCCGAGATACGGGTGAATTTTTTAAGAAGCAGATGCAGATTCATGGCCATGGCGCCGGGCGCAATCTTTTCGGGGAAGCTGTCAATAAGACATTGAATGGCCTTCGCCACGCGACGGCAGCGTTTCAGGATTTCCGGGTGACCGCGACTGGCGGCTTCATCGCCAACTGCCAGCAGTGATTTTTCGTAGCCGTCACGGCCGCCGTAAATGTGCGACTCGCGCAGCATTTTGATTATCTGCTGTGAGCTGACCTGGCGTTTGCCGGCGGCGGCCTCTTTTTTTGTCAGCGGCCGGAACAGACGCATATCACCCTGGCTGAGCATGGCAATCAGGCCATCGGCCGGGAACCCGTCTGAGGCCCAACGACACAGGTTCATTGCCAGGCGCCCGGGCTTGAATTCTTCGCTGCGATATGACAGGCTGACGGCATGCGGAATACCCGCAATACCGAGGTTTGCGGTCAACAGGCCGGCATAACCGGCAGGGTCGGCAGGTGCGATTGCAACCTGCTCAAAAGGCAGGCCGGAGGCTCTGATCTGCCTGATAATCTCGCGGATCTCGGCCTGGGGTTCGGTGGCGGCAAACAACTGCAGTTCGGCATTATTCGGCAGACAGGCTGTGGCTTTGCCTGAAAAAGCAACCCGGCGCTTTTCGCTGCGCCACGAAGCTGGCAGATGTATATCTTCGGGGGCTGACCATGGCAACAGCACCAGCTGGTCGCCGGCCTGTTCGAGCACCTGGCGTTCGATCGGCATCAGTGGCAGGTTTCCCGGCAGAAGAATCAGATGGCCTTTTCCTGCCATGGCTTTCTGAAAAAGACACTCTTCGAGAATGCGCGGGTAGTCGAAAAGCGCGTTGGCCTTCAGGTAATCGCTGAATTTGCGCAGCAGTTCGCCGAGTTCGGCGGCCTTGCGGTCGTTGCCGAGAATTGCGGGAGTCAGCTGTTCGGGTTTGATACCGGCGAGGCGAAGCTGTTGAACGCTCTGCCACATCGCCTGCATAAAGCCCGGCATCTCGCGCGACGCGGCAAAATAGCCGTCGGGGTTGACCATTTCCTGGAGGATCAGCAGCCCTTCGCCAGGCTTGAGGCTTTTTGCCCGGCGCTCGATCATAAAAAAGCCGAGCGACCGGCCGATGCAGGCCGCCACCCCTTCAAAATGCAGGTTGATCAGCCCTTTTTCATGCCTGAGCAGCTGGCGCTGCATGAACTTTGCGCTCGCCTGGTCGGGGCACAGCAGTGTTTTTTCACATGTAACATTGTTTCTGACGATATCAAGAATTGCCTGAATCACGTATTTAACTCCTCATCTGCGGTACGCCACTCTTCGTCGGCATCACCGACCCCGAAAAAATAACCTGACGATCAAACTATCTGGAAAACTGAGGTTTACAGGTCAGATTTTGGCCTGATGACTCCTATTTCCGCTTTTTATTTGTTTTCCTGACGGGGCTGTAAGGTGAAGCCGTTTCTGCCAGCAGATTCATGCCGGCCAGTTTTTTAACCTGCTCAGGCAACAGACCGGTGGCCTTGCAGACATCTTCGATCGACTGCCCCATTTTGAGAAGATTCTGAGCTACCAGCATGATCCCTTCCTGACGGCCTTCTTCCAGACCTTCCTGGCGGCCTTCTTTTCTGGCTGCCTGTTTTTCAGTGTTCATATCCAGAAGAAACATTTCTCTGCTGATCAACAATTCTCTGAGATGTTCATCGGTATTGGCTATGGCCATATTATTTACAACCTCGATAATTCCCGGCTCTTTTTTCAGGTCTTCCGGTAAGTCTTCAACGGAACGATACAAATCACCAAACTTCAAGATATGCAGCCACTTTTCGAATCTGCTGCGCAATTTTGCCGGCTTTTCTCCATCAAATTTCGAAAGTTCGACAAAATGATATTCTATCAGATCGGTCAAAAGTTTGTGCGTTTCAAGATGTTTGATCAACATGCCAGCCCGTCACGATCCGGCTTTCTGCGCCAGTGCTCCCTATTTTTCCAGTTTCTGCTGCATAAATGCCAAAGCAGGTTTTTTTGAAGTTTACTGAAAACTCTGCAATGCCTTTTCTACGCTTTCATAGCAGGGCAAAGCTTCTTCATCGATTCTGGCTAAGGTCATTAAATCAAAGACACACACATCGACATTTGCAATAGCAACCGCCCCCTTGTTATACAGGCTTTCTTTACAGGCAAGAAGAATGACTGCAAGTCCCTGCAGGTCAAGCATCGGCTTAAGGCCCATGTCAATTACCACCTTCACGCCCCCGGACTCGAGCAATGCCCTGAATTCTTCGATAAACCTGGCACAGGTATAATGAACCAGTTTGCCATCGAGAGTCATAACGAAAGTATCGGGCGATACCTGACGCGCCTCGATCTTGAGATCGTTTGGGTCAGCCGCTTTTGAAGGCTTCGCATTTTTTTTATCTGTTTTTGTCACCATTGTCACGCACCTCTTCTGTTTTTAAGATAAATTCGAAACCTATTCTTTCACCTGAAATATGGAAAGGTCAAGAAATTATCACAAACCTTATGTGATCCCGCACCTGCTGGCGAAATGAATTGAGAATGTGTGCGTCATTGCCGCGGTCAGGCTTTTTTGAAAAAATCGCTGATCCATTTTTTCAGTTTTTTCACAGAGTCATCATTCATACCCATTCTTTCAAACAATAATTCGCGGCAATCGCTATTGCGGCGCAGGATAAAAACACCGTTGATATCGATCAGCAGGCCGGTGCCGTTATGTGATATCTCAAGGTATTCATTAACCCTGTTCCAGTCAATTGAATGATCGGTTTTGATGTCGAACTTCGCTTCAATTGGCAATC
>JAKQKW010000318.1 GCA_029560455.1 Candidatus Rifleibacteriota bacterium | reverse complement strand
AATTGCCCAGGATACCGAATGGTTCAACTTTCTCAGCGAAGTTGCCAACCCCAACATGCCCTATCTCAAACTCGAAGACGTGGTGCTTGAAGACAAGAACAAAGACGGCCGCATCGCCGCCGGCGAAGAGGTCAAAGTTTTTGTCTCGCTGCGCAACCTTGGTCGCAAAACCCTTGATCAGGCCGGCATAAGCTGCGTTACCGACAGCAAACTGCTCGACAACGATAAATACTCTGCCGAGCTCACAAAATTGCCGGGGCCGGGCAAAACCGAACTGATCCACGCTTTCACAGTTAAGGTAAGTGAAGATGCGCCAGTTCATTCTGAAATCAGTCTCAAGCTCAGTCTTGCCGGTGAAAAACTCCCGGTCTCAACCATCAAATCAACCTTTTACATCAAAGAACCCTTCTCGTCGACCGGCCACGCCCTGCTGGTTCTAACCGATAATTTCTCACCGGCCAGCCCGGTTCTGCAGCAGATGATGCAGAATGCCGGCGTCAAATTCGACACCTGGGACCGCATGCTCGACGGCGCCCTGCGCCCCGAAGTCATGAAGCGCTACCTCGAAGGCTGGGTATTCATCGCAGTCCAGGATTCAACCCCCGAGCAGTCGCTGACCGAAGAAGAAATCGATTCTCTCGACCAGTTTCTCAAAGCCGGCGGCCGCCTGGTTCTCAACGGCCAGGACCTGGCCTTCTCATTGCGTGACAGCGACTTTCTGCGCACCCGCTGCAAAGCCAAATTCGTTCAGGACGACGTCAACGTGCACGTTGTTTCGGGCGCAAACGGCTTTCTTGGTAACCGCAGCGTGCAGATATTCGGTGGCGACGGCGCCAACAACCAGAAGTGGCCTGACGAAATCGACGCCCTGCCGGGTGCCGATGTCATAATCAAATACGAAGAAGGCGCCCGCGACAAGGCTGACGACCGTGAAATGAACGGCCCCGACCACAAGCCGGGTTCGCTTACTCGCGGCATAACTTCATCCGGCGCCGCCGGAATAAAAGTTACCGATGGCTACCGCCTGATTCTGTTTACCTTCGGCATCGAAGCTATCAACAACGCCAGCCAGCGCAACGAGATGATGCGGCAGATCGCCGACTTCATGCAGCCGGCTGCGGAAGCCGAAGTCAGAAACCTTGCCCGAGCCGCCACCCGACGCGTTAACCCGCAGGCAACTTCCGAACGTGTTGTCCTCGAAAGGGCCGACCTGCTTTCGAGCGTTGAAGCCAGGCTGATCAAGCAGATCAAAGAAGAGTTCAACAAGAACCCGCAGACCCGCACCCGCCTGCTCGACGAAATTCAGCGCCTGCCGGCCGGTCAACGCAAGGCCGTGCAGAATCTTGAAAAAAATGTGCAATCACTCTTGGAATTTGACGCACAGCATGGTACTCTGAACCAGAGATAACCGCAGCCCATTCCTACAGGGAGAAATCTCAACCGGGTTTCTCCCTTTGTTATGTACTTTTGCGGTCACAGGTTTAAATCAGTGAATAACGCCAAAATTCTTCTTACACAGGGCCCGCTTGAGCCTGTCACACGCACAACTGCCAGAGAAGACGATTCTCCGGAAACCGTATCGCGGCGCCGGCAAATCATCAGGCTTTACATCACAGCAATCCTGCTGCTCAGTGCCATGCTGACCGTATACATCTGGCAGTCGACCAAAATGGTCGAAGTAAAACTGCGCATCAAAACTATCGAAAAAGATATCAACAACCTTGAAAATGCCAATGCCGACCAGCGTGCCGAAATTTCAAAACTTCAATCCCTGACACGCATCGAAACCGTCGCCAAAAATGAGCTCGGAATGGTGGTTCCCCGTCGCATCATCTATATTACCATGCCAGAAAAGTGGTTGAAAAAGAATGAGTAATCAGACCCCGTTTCATCAGTCTGTTCTCGTCGATGCAGTGGTCAGATATGCCATGCCCGAAGATGGACACGTCTTTGTCGACGGAACATTTGGCCTCGGTGGGCATACCCGTGCAGTTCTTGCCAGTTATCCCACAATTACCAGAGTTATCGGCATCGACCGCGACGCTGAAATTCTCGAGCATTCATGCAAAACTCTTGACGACCAGCGCATCAGCCGTTTCCAGGCCAGTGCTTCCGATCTGCCAGAGATACTTGCCAGATGTGACCTCAAAGGTGTCGATGGTATCCTGCTCGATCTCGGAGTTTCTTCATGGCAACTCGACAACGCGGCCCGCGGCTTTTCTTTCACACGCCCGGGCCCTCTCGACATGCGCATGAACAATGCAGAGGGCGTTACCGCCGCCGATCTTGTCAATCAGCTCGAGCGCGATGAACTGACCCGGATCTTTTTTCAATATGGCGAAGAAAAATTCAGCCGCAGAATTGCCGATGCAATTGTCAAACAAAGAGCTGCAACGCCTTTCATTACTACCGACCAGCTGGCAAAGACCATAACTGAAGCCATGCCGGCAGCCAGCCGCCACCAGAGTCAGATTCACCCGGCAACCCGTGTTTTCCAGGCGTTACGTATTGCAGTGAACCATGAACTTGAAGAAATTGAGAGATTTCTGGACATCGCCCTTGCCTGTCTGAACCCCGGCGGACATCTGACGATTATTTCATTTCATTCTCTTGAAGACAGGCTCGTAAAGGCCTTTATGCAGAAATATCAAAAAGGCTGCGACTGTCCACCCAGATTTCCCGTCTGTGTCTGCGGCAAAAAGCCTCAACTTAAACTATTGACCGGCAAAGCCGTTTTTGCCGACGAAAATGAAACCGCCGCCAACCCAAGGGCGCGATCAGCAAGACTTCGAGCCGCCATGAAACTCAGTACCGGAGGCAATGAAAAATGAGCGTCAGGGCCATGCAGCCGAGAACCATGCGGGCGGTAGCTCTTCTGGCACTGTCAGCACTGATGACAGGCATTTTCATAATGAGACTGGTTCAGCTTCAGGTTTTTCAATATAACCAATGGGCGCAGAGATCCACAAAAAATCATGTAAGTAAGCGCGTTCTCGACATGAAGCGCGGCAACATCTATGACCGGCGCGGCGATGAACTGGCAATATCAGTCGATACCTACACGGTTTTCCTCTATACGCGTGAGGTAAAATCACTGTCTGAAGCGGCTAATGCACTGGCAACGGTTCTGCCGATGAGCCGCGAAGAGATCATCGCCAAGGTTGGTGACCGCTCAGGCTATATTCAGATTTATAAAGAACTTGAACCAAACCTGGCGATGAAGTTGCAGAAACTCAATATTCCCGGAGTTAATCTCGAAAGTCATTATCGGCGTTATTACCCGCAGAAATCGCTCGCTTCAAACCTGATTGGCTTCACCGGAGCCGAGCAGCAGGGCCTCGAAGGCCTCGAAAAACTTTTCGACAAAACCCTGCGAGGTTACCCGGGGCTGGCTGTCCAGGAAGACATAAGTCTCAGCGAAAGCGGACCGGCGCAAATGCGTGTGATAACTCCACCCATGGGTGGCAGCAATATCAATCTCACCATCGACTCTTTCATTCAGCACGTCATAGAGTCTGAGCTGGCCAAACTGATAGAGCAATATGATCCCATCGATGCTACTGCCATCGTCATGGACCCGCACACCGGAGAAATTCTCGGCATGGGCTGTCTACCAAACTACGATCTGAACAATTTTGGCGAAGCCAAACCTGATACCCGACGCAATCGGCCGGCAACAGATTTTTTTGAACCCGGTTCGTGCATAAAGATTCTGGCAGTAGCAAGCGCCATCGAAAATGGCAAAGCCGATCGCAACACCCGTTTTTACTGCCGAGGTTTCGGCGAAATGCCGGGCCGGCGCATTCGCTGTCATGGCGCTCATGGTCTCGTTGACACAGACAAGGCAATCGCTGAATCCTGCAATGCTGCAATGATGCAGATTTCACAGATGATTGAACCTTCGATGCTGTATCGCACCTACAAGAAGTTTGGCTTTGGCGATCCGACCGGTGCCGAAGTCGTTGCCGAAAGCAACGGTATTTTCAGGGCACCCTCAAAGTGGTCTGCCTTTTCGCCATCTTCTCTCAGTATCGGTCAGGAAATGACCGTTACCGGTCTGCAGCTGGTTCAGGCATATTCAGCCATAGCCAATGGCGGGAATCTGATCAGACCCAGACTGATAAAGCGCATTACCTCGCCGGACAACGAGATTCGCGAAGATTTCGGGCCAGAAATAGTCAGGCGCGTCATTTCGCCAGAGCTTGCCAGAAGCCTGCGCCGTATGCTGATGGGAGTCGTTGAGGGTGGCACCGGTAAAATGGCAATGCTTGAAGACTATACGGCCGGCGGCAAAACCAGCACAGCCCAGAAGGCTAACCCACGCGGTGGTTATTTCAACGATAAGGTTGTGGTCTCGTTTATGGGCATGATTCCGGCAATGGACCCAAGAATAGTGCTACTGGTCGCGGTTAACGAACCGAAGGGCGACGAAAGAACTCTTTTCGGGGGCAAAGTCACCGCCCCGGCCTTTGCCAGAATCGCCGACCGGGTTCTCAAACATCTCAAAGTGCCGCCCGACCGTTCGCTTACTCCCGAAGCACGTGAAGAGCAACTGTTAAAAAACAATAAAATTACTGTTAAGCAGGAAATAATAAAGCTGCCCAACCTGATTTCCCAGGCCCATGCCAGCGTCGCTTCTTCGTCAGTTTCGGCATCAGACACCTGCGAACTGGTTCCTGATCTGCGCGGCAAATCTCTGAAAGCGGCTATTCAGACAATTAATCGTCGTGAGCTGAAAGCAATTTTTGAGGGTAACGGAGTAGTAATTGCCCAGCAACCGCCGCCGGGGCGCCCGCTTCCCAACAGCAGAATTCTCAGAGTTAAATTATCACCTGACTTTATTGAATAACCTGTTTAAATCAGCAGAAAAACCTGATAAAATCCAATGCTCTGAAAAAAAATCAAGACTCTCCGGAGCCACAAACATGAAAACATTACGCAGCATCTTGCCGACCAATATTGTCTCTACCACAGGTGTTCTCGATATCGAAATCACCGGGATCGCCTTCGATTCAAGAAGAGTTAGTAAAGGCAACCTCTTTGTCGCTCTGCCCGGGCAGCACATTGACGGCTGCGCCTTTATCTTCGACGCTCTCGAGCGCGGTGCGGCTGCAATCATGATTGAGGGCACAAGAAAGAATATCGAGGTTCCGGTAGTCAAGGTCAGCAACGCACGCCAGGCTCTTTCAGAGGTTTCGGCAAAATTTTACGACAATCCTTCAGAAAAGCTCAAACTGCTCGGAATCACCGGAACCAAAGGCAAAACCACAATTACCTATCTGATTCAGAGTATTCTCAAAAAGGCCTTCGGGCACGCATTCAGAATTGGTACGGTGGAATACGATATGGAATACGAAAAGATTCCTGCAAGTAACACCACTCCCGAGTCACAGGTTCTGCAATCGCTGATCGATCAGGCATTGCGCAACGGCATCAAACATGGCGTTCTCGAAGTAAGTTCGCATGCCCTCAAAACCTGGCGGGTCGAGCATCTTAATTTTGTTGTTGCCGGTTTTACCAATCTTTCGCTTGAACACACAGAATTTCACCCCGACATGAACGATTATTTCAGCGCCAAAAAGCGCTTCTTCACAGAGATTGCCAGCAGTGGCAAAATCTGCATAATTGGCATCGACAATGAATACGGACAGCGGATGGCGCTTGAATGCCGCGCAGTCGGCCTCGATGTGAAGACAGTTTCGGTTCATGACCACAGCGCCGATTTTTATTGCGAAAACCTTAAAATGACAGGCACCAGCAGTGATTTTTTCATCTGTAATGGCAGCGAAAAGCACCCCTGCAACACCCACCTGCCTGGTGAATACAATGTATTCAATGCACTCATGGCAGCCGCAATGGCCCGGGCGACCGGGGCCGACTGGAACTCTGTCTGTACCGGGCTGCATTCGGTCAAAAACGTGCCCGGCCGGCTTGAATCAATCGCGAACGAGCAGGGTGTCAACGTCATTGTCGACTATGCCCACAGCCCGGATGCCCTCGAAAATGTTCTCAAAACCGTCAGGCCCCTGACACGCAAAAAGGTCATCACCGTCTTTGGCTGCGGCGGCAACCGCTCGCACGAGAAACGCCCGGTTATGGGCAAAGTGGCGCTGCGCCATTCCGATGTCGTAATTGTTACCAGTGACAACCCAAGAAAAGAAGAGCCTGAAGTCATAATTGACGAAATCATGGCCGGCATAAAGGCTGAAGTGCCTGACAGCACTAAAACTGTTCTGCAGGAGCTCGACCGGCGGGCTGCTATCTTCAAGGCCCTTAAAATGGCCGAATCTGGCGATACGGTTGTAATTGCCGGAAAGGGCCACGAAACCGGGCAGTATTTTGCCGACCGCACGATTCCATTCGACGACCGTGAAGTCGCCCGCAGCTTTTTCAGGAAAAACGAAGATGAAAACTGAATTGAACCGGCTTGCCGAAAAATGTGGCGGCAGAGTCGTCAGGCCTGCCACAAAAGACGTCAGCGGCATAAGCATCGACACCCGCACTCTCAGGCCCGGTAATCTCTATGTTGCGCTTAAAGGCGAAACACACGACGGTCACGCCTTTGTCGGGGCCGCCATAAAAGCCGGGGCTGCCGCGATTCTTGTTTCGAGCCTTCCCGAAACCGATGTTCCGGCCGAAACCGGCATTATTCAGGTCGCAGACACCCTTTCAGCGCTGCAGGCAATTGCTGCCGCCAGACGTAATGAGCTGAGTTCCTTTTTCATCGGGGTAACCGGCAGCAATGGCAAAACCACGACCAGATCGATGGTGCACCACATCCTGTCTGAAGACCATATCTGCAGCACCACCACCGGCAACCTCAACAATCATATCGGTCTGCCGCTGACGATAATGGCAATCGCTGAAGACAGCCAGTACAGCATTCTCGAGATGGGTATGAACCACAGCGGCGAAATTCGCGATCTTTGCCGCATTGCCAGACCAGACGCAGCACTGATCAGCAACATCGGCCCGGCTCACATAGGCATTCTCGGCAGTCTTGAAAACATTGCCCGCGCCAAAGCCGAGATTCTTGAATTACTCGAAGCAGGAAAAACTGCGGTAGTGCCGGGTGACACCGAATTCACCGAAATTTTCCGGGCGGCCGGGCGTGGTAAACTCGTCACCTTTGGCGAAAAGCCCGAAAATGATTATCGCTTAACTGATCTGCGCATGCTGGCCGATGCGGTTGTATTCAAACTGCAGACCCCGGCCGGAACCAGAGAATGTCATCTCAACCTCGCCGGCCGCCACAATGCTTTCAATGCCGCCGCCGCCCTGACCCTCTGCCATCAGCTTGGCTGCGACCTCGACCGTGCAATTGCCAGAATCGCAACCTTTACGCCAGTTGGTGCCCGCATGGAACGCGTGCAGATCGATGGACTCACCGTGTTGCTCGACTGTTACAATGCCAATCCTGGTTCAATGCAGGAAGCGCTGCGTTATCTGGCAATCTGTTCTTCGCCGCGAATCGCAGTTCTCGGCGACATGCGCGAACTTGGCGAACTTTCTGAGTCGCTGCACCGGCAGCTCGGAGTCCAGGCAGCAGAAGCTGCCCCCGACCTGCTCGTCTGCGTCGGCAGCGATGCCGCACATATTGCCATGGCCGCCCGCGAAAAAGGGCTGGCTGAAACGCATGTAATATCGCTAAATTCTGGCGATGCTGCTGCCGAATTACTGAAAGAAAGACTGCAGAAGGGTTCAACGGTTCTTTTCAAGGCCAGCCGGGGCATGCACTTCGAAAAAATAGTGCAGAAGCTCTGGCCACAGCTGGGTAAAGATCTGCACTGAACCTCTATTCCAGGAGGCCCCTAATTGTTCAGCTCGGTTTTTGAGCCTTTGTCGATCCGCATCATTTTTTCAATTGTAACTTCTTTTCTGCTGGCGATGATTATTGGCCCGAGGGTCATCTTTAATCTCAAGAGCCGGCAGATTGGCCAGACGGTTCGTGAAGAAGGGGTCAAGGAACACCTTAAAAAGACCGGTGTTCCGACGATGGGCGGCATTATTATTCTGATTCCGCTGATGATAACCAGCCTCCTCTGGACCAAAATCAACGCCTTTGTGGTCATTTCACTCCTGGTAACCGCCGGAATGGGCCTGATCGGCTTTTTCGATGACATCACCAAGGTTGTCAGAGCCAGATCGCTTGGCCTGACGCCGCGCCAGAAGCTTGCCGGCCAGATTTTTACCGGTCTTGCAGCTGCTCTTGCAATCAACTATTACCCGGGGTTGAGATTTGAGCTTGCCAACGCGGTCTCGAACAGCATCGAAATGTCGCCAACTGCAACACAGGTGCCCATTTTTGGCGCGCTCGACCTTGGCTGGCTTTATATTCCATTTGCAGTAGCAGTAATCGTTGGGGCTTCTAACGCGGTAAATCTCACCGATGGGCTCGACGGGCTGGCTGCCGGCAGCATGATCGTTGCAACCACGCCATTTCTGGTTTTTGCCTATGTCTGCGGTCATCTGATTTTCGCCCGACATCTCGGCGTGGCCTACATCCCCGGGATTGGTGAGCTTGCCATCATCTGCGCGGCTCTTATCGGCGGCAGTTTTGGTTTTCTCTGGCATAACGCCCACCCGGCCGCGGTGTTCATGGGCGATACCGGCTCACTTGCTCTCGGTGGAGCGCTTGGCGCTATCGCCCTCTGCAGCAAGACCGAAATTTTCCTGGCCATTGTCGGCGGCATTTTTGTGATCGAAGCGCTGTCGGTGATTCTGCAGGTCAGCTATTTCAAGATGACGAAAGGCAAACGTATCTTCAAAATGAGCCCGATTCATCATCATTTCGAGCTGTGCGGCTGGCCCGAAGAAAAAGTTGTGATCAGGTTCTGGATCATGGGTATCATGCTGGCCATGGTTGGCCTGACTCTCTTTGCCGCACGACTGGTCGCTGTCTAAAAACCCGGCAAAAAAAAAGCTCCCCGGCTCAGGGGAGCCGGGGCGAAGCAATTGGGATGTTATGAACAAAACAACTTAATCAGCGATAGTAAATTGAGAGCTGAACGTCGGTCATGCGAATATCAACGATATCGAGGTTACGGCTGGCCAGGAAATAGATACTGCTGGGATTACTTCTGACAAGTTCAGTGACATCAATCGTATAGAGAGTTCCTGGTTCCGGTGTAGCGTTAAAGTCACCCAGAAAACTGCCGCTGTTGGCAGTGTCACCAACCCACCAGCCACCCATATCAGTCACGGCGCTTACCTGCTGTGTCGCAGCCAGAAAATTCTGGCATCTGGCCGACCCAGCGTAAGCGTGGTAGCCTGCAGTAAACTTGATTTCTACCTTAACAAAGGCCAGACTGACAAAGTCGATGTTCACAGGAGTTTCAAGGCCGACTTCGGCAAATTCGCCGCTGGCATCAGCAAGAGGATAATACTGAGAGAACCAGCCGGTATTACCAACAGAACTGTGAATTGCCGCAGGGTTGAGCTGCACGACCACCGAAGCTATCTGACCGGCACCCACTTCGACGGGGAATGAATAATCGAGGTAATCTGGGTGTGAGGCTCTGAGATTATAAGAACCGGCCGGCACACCAGCAAAAGAGAAGGCGCCATTGGCATCGGTCGAAGCCGAGAAGGTGGTTCCGTCAAGAGAAACATTGATGCCGGCGAGTTTCGCAGCATTTACAAAGCTTTCAACGCTGCCTGCAATGTCTCCGTCAGTAACTTCTGTCACAGGAACGGGAACGAGATCGGAGCTGATTTTAACCACTGGAATCATCATAAAGAAAGGTTTTTTACCAATATGCCATTTAACCATGCGGTGCAGAAATTTAACCTTGAGATTGGTTGAATAACCATCCTTAAGTTCGAACTTACCAACGAAGCGGATCTTTTTCGACGGGATGAGAACGGGGTAAGAAGTGCCATCAACAACTATTTCC
>JAKQKW010000299.1 GCA_029560455.1 Candidatus Rifleibacteriota bacterium | reverse complement strand
ACTTACCACCCTGTTTCTGTTCGCCATTTTGCTGCCGGCCGCAGCCCAGACCAAAGACTGGACCGTAGCCGTATTCCTCAACGCCGACAATAACCTCGACCCGTTTGGAGTAGAAGATCAGCAGGAAATGGCCCGCGTCGGCTCGAACGCCAATCTCAATATCGTTACGCTGATCGACCGCGAACGTGGCCCGGCCCAGATCAACTTCATCGAAAAAAACAACATCAAAAAGATCAAAGATATGGGCGAACTCGATATGGGCGACTATCGCGAACTCGTTAAATTTGCCCGCTTCATCAAAGAAAATTATCCGGCGAAGCATTACTGCTTCACCATCTGGAATCACGGTTCAGGCTGGAAAAACAAGAAGGTCAACAGCATATTCCGTGGTATTTCTTATGACGATTCTTCGAACAACCATATCACCAACGCTCAGCTCGGCCAGGCAACCGCCGAAATCGCCAATGTCCTCGGCCAGAAACTCGACATTCTGAACATGGACGCCTGCCTGATGCAGATGGTCGAAGTCGGCCATGCCGTTAAAGACAATGTCAGATTCATGGTCGCTTCTGAAGAACTTGAACCCGGCAAAGGCGCTCCTTATGACGACATTCTCAAAGGTGTCAGCAAAGGCATGGCCCCGGAAGCTTTCGCCAACAACTGGGTCAATGCATTCGCCCGCTCATACACCGGCGGCAGTCAGGGCAACGATGAATCGACCCAGTCAGCCGTAGACATGAGCAAGTTCGGCGCCATGCTCGACGCCATCGATGGTCTGGCCAAAGCCATCATGAGCGGTAAGTATTCAGCTGATGTCAAAGCTGCCCTGGCCACCACTCAGAAGTTCGATTCACCCGAGAACATCGACATGATTCACTTTGTTGAACAGCTCAAGGGCCGCCTCGGCACCAATGAATCGATCAAGACCGCCTGCGACAAGCTTCTGGCAGCTGGCAAAGCCGCAGTAATCAATTTCAAGAACACCGGTTACTCTACCAAGAATGCAAAGGGCATAGCAATTTATCTGCCCGCAAGCTTCAGAGTTGAAGCCAAATACCGCACTCTCAGCTTCGCCAAAGACAGCATGTGGGACGAAATGATCGACACCCTGCTCAAGCGTGACATGGCTGACAATATCGTCAGCAACATCAGAGCCGGCAGTCTCGATGAACTGCGCCACCTCGTGGCCGCAGCCGCCGAAAACCCTGAGAATGCCGATCTCTATCGCTACATTCTGCGCGAACTCAATTACGAAATGTATACCGAAAACGCTCTGCCGGCATCGCTGGCCGACGAATTCAAGGTTCTCTTCACCCAGCTCACCGCAGCAGCAAGACGCTAAGATCAACAAAGACCAACATTGGCGGGCAACCGGCAACAAACCGGTTGCCCGCCAGATTTTTCTCTTAAGCACCCAATAGACGCCTGCACACTTCCACCAAAAAAATGTTTTAGAATCCGTTGACACTGTACTTTTCGATGATTATAATGAATGAACGTAGTATCCGTATCGAGTAATTTTTTAGTTGTATAAGCGTATTAGAGTATAAGGAGTATCGATAATGAAGCGTGTAATCAGTGTATTTGCGATTTTCCTCATCACCTGCTGTCTTTGTACCCCGGCCAGTGCGGCTGCCGCCAAAGAATGGACATTCATGGTTTTTCTGAATGCCGACAACAACCTTGATTCATTTGGCGTGAGTGACATGCAGGAAATGGCTGCCGGCGGCGGTTCTAACGATTATCTCAACATCGTCTGCCTGATCGACCGCGAACACGGCCCGGCCACTCTCAATTACATCACCAAAGATGGCCCCCAGGTCGTTAAAGAAATGGGCGAACTTGACATGGGCGATTATCGCGAATATGTCAGATTCGTAACTGACGTTGCCAAAGCTTACCCGGCAAAAAATTACTGCTCGATCATCTGGAATCACGGCTCAGGTTGGAAAAATGCCAACGGAGAAATGATCAAGGGCATTTCTTACGACGATTCTTCGAGCAATCATATCACCACCAACCAGCTGACCGTGGCCATGAAAGAAATCAAGGCCGCCATCGGTCAGAATATCGAAGTATTCACCTTTGACGCCTGCCTCATGCAGATGATGGAAGTCGCCTATGCTCTTAAAGACGGTTGCGACTATCTGGTAGCTTCTGAAGAAGTTGAACCGGGCGAAGGCTACCCCTACCGCGAAATCATTCAGAACTTCAAAAAGGGCATGACCGCTGAACAGGTTGCCACCATGATCGTAAAACAGTATGCGGCTTCCTATAACGGTGGCAGCGCCGGCAGTTCTTCTACTACCCAGTCTGTCGTGAAATGCAGCGAACTCGACAACCTGACCGATGCCATCAACGGCTTTGCCAAAGCCACCATGGCCGGCGACTTCGCCGCTGAATTCAAATCAGCTCTCAACCGCGTTCAGAAGTTCTATTACCGAACCAATATCGATCTTGGCCACTTCGTAGCCCTGACCAAGGCCAGCATCAACGACGAAGGCTTTCAGACCGCTGCCAATAAATTCGAAGCAGCCTATGCCAAAGCTGTTACTTACAATGGCCTGAGCGGTTACAACACCAAGAATGCTACCGGTCTGGCGATTTACTTCCCGACTTCTTCTTACAGTTTCTCAGCTGAATACAAAGACCTTGCCTTCGCCAAAAACTGCATGTGGGAAGCCATGGTCAAAGATTACTACAAGAAGGCCGCTGTTAAGACTCTGGTTGCCGATGTCAGCCGTGGCGACATGTCGAGCCTGATGGATTACGTTGCTACCGCCAACGAAAAGAACCGCGAAGTCAGCGCCCACGTTATCGCCAAACTGAACTTCAGCGTGTTTGCCGAAGGCAACCTCGATGACTCTACCAGAACCAACGTCAGCAACCTGCTGAACGAACTCAAAGCCAGATAAAATCTGTTAAGAAAACCGCAGAGACCCAGGTTTCTGCGGTTTTTTATTTGCAGAGCAAACAGATCTTTACAGGAAAATCTGAACGTAATATGGTTTAGCTGTTAAGGTTTTGCGGTCAATAAAGCACGACTGCAGTATTATAAACAGAAGAGGTCTGAGGTCTTATGAAACTTGTCAAGCAGCTGGTTATCTGGATTATCGTGATGACTGTCATCAGCATTATCGGAGTCGTAGCCTTCCATATCGTTCAGGACAAAATGATTAAAGAAATGCCAATGATAATGGCGGCGGGAAACGGAGTAGTAATGGGTTTCGCGATTGGACTGGTAAGATACCTCAAGCAGCGCCGCGCAGAAGCGGCAAACAGCAGCCAGCAAGCTTAAATTCAAGTATTGCTCGCAAATAACGCTACTTTTTCTGCAGAAAAACGGCGCGGGGTTCGAGGTGAACCTCGCGAAAAAGATTGCCGAGATCGCCGGCGGTTTCGGTTGAGCCGATAAGAAGATAGCCATGCGGATGCAGATGCCGGGAAACCCGGCTGAACATTTCAACCCGCGGCCCGGCAGCAAAATAGATGGCCACGTTGCGGCAGACGATCAGATCGAAGCTTTCAGGCAGCATAAAAGGGCGATGCAGTGGCATCTGCACGAAAGTAATCGACTCTTTCAGACTGTCTTTGACCTGCCAGTTCCTGGTGTTTGGCTTAAAAAACCGTTCCAGCAAAGGCTCTGGCACCCCACGTTCAACTTCAAAACGGTTATAGCAACCCTGTCGGGCAGAGTCTATCGCCATACGTGAGATATCGGTTCCTGTTATCTGGTATTCATGAGGCGAGACACCCATTTCCTGCAAGATCATCGCCAGACTGTAAGCCTCCTGACCGGTTGAGCAGGCGGCACTCCATATTTTCAGCCGGCGCTTTTCGCCGGCCCGGCGGCATTGTTCGAGCAACCTCGGGAAAACCGTGTTGCGCAATGCTTCAAATGGTGCGAGATCGCGAAAGAATGAGGTTTCCTTGGTCGTGATATGATCGACGAGCTCTTCTCTGAGATCGTTTCGTTCAGGCTCGCGCGCCATAAAATAGAGGTGACTGTAGTTCGAACAGCGGTATTTTTTCAGCAGACCATGAAACCGCTCGATAATCAGATATTCTTTATCTTCAGACAGGCTGATTCCGGTCAGTTCCGATAAAAACTGGCTCCACAGTGCGAATTCATTGCTGTCGAGCTTGTTTTTCAATGCTTTCTCCATCTCCCCATGACCTGATGACTCAAACAATCCGGCGCGCCAGTTTTTGCATCGTCGGTGCAATGGCGCCCAGAGCAAGAACTTCATCGGCCAGCCCGGCTTCAAATACTGCCCGCGGCATGCCGTAAACCACGCAGGACCCGGCATCCTGAGTCGCTATATAACCGCCGGCAGCTCGTATGAGCCTGGCGCCAGCCAGACCGTCAGTGCCCATGCCGGTCATGATGAACAGTCCGATACGCCCCGAAAAATTCTCTGCTACCGAGCGCAGCAGATAGTCAACAGAAGGCCGGCAGTTGTTCTCAGGCTTGTCATGAGTAAGCCGCAACACATGGCTGCCGGCACTGCCGCCGCGGGCAAGCTTCAGATGCTCGCCGCCAGGCGCCAGATAAACATGCCCGGGCTCGAGAAGCATGCCATCCTTCGCTTCTTCGACCCACAGTCCGGAACGCTCTCTGATACTTGTCGCAAGCGCCTCTGAAAAAAATCTTGGAATATGCTGAACAATGATGACCGGCACCCGCAAAGGCTCTCTGACAGCCGAAAAAACTTCAATCAAAGCTGGTGGGCCACCAGTCGAGACGCCAATAACAATCAGTTCGATACTTCGCCCCGAAAAGCTTTTTGGAAGTCTGCCAGCGCCTGTCTCAGCCGGCAAGTTGCCGGCGGCCGCTTTCGCAGTCGCACCTGAAGAGCTCGAACTTCCCGCGATATTCATGCTGCGGTGAATGCGTAAGCTTTCAATAAGTGCCTGAACCGCCAGTTTAAACTCTGGTTCGAGAAGACTTCTGGTTTCTTCAATCGTTTCTGCTTCGGGCTTGAGTACGAATTCAAAAGCGCCGGCACTCAGTGCCTTCATGGTCAGCAGAGTCATATTGGGCGAAGCAGCACTGACTACGATTACCCGGCTGCCAACCCTGAGCTCGCGCAACTGCCTGAGAACCTCCAGACCGCTCATATCCTGAAGATTCATATCGAGAATGATCAGATCAGGCTTGAGTGATTGCGCCTTTTGAATGGCTATCTTGCCGGTCGGCGCCTGACCGACAAGCTTGATACCGCTGATATCGAGAAGCAGATCGCCGATAATCTTGCGAAAGACCAGCGAGCTGTCGACTACCAGGGTATGAAGAACAGGGCTGCTCATTAAATTTCTCCAGCTGCCTCTCGTGAACCCAGCAGTTCATCGAGCTTAAGCAATCCGGTCATTTTACCGTCGAGAAAGAAAAAACCCGACACCACCCTTGAAAAGGCCTTTGGCAGGTTTTCCGGGCTGGCCGTCAACCGATCCGGCGAGAATGGGAAAATACCGGCAAGACTGTCGACCAGCAGGCCGACCAGCTCTGCACCAGACTGTACAACAAGAATACGCGCATCAGCATCGAGAGTCTGAGCCGGCAGTTCCAGCTTAACTGCAGGATCGATAACCGCGATAACCCGGCCACGCAGGTTGAACACACCTCTGACATAATCGGGAGCATGGTGAACCGGCCTGATTTCGGGCGGCGCCAGCACTTCCTGAATCGGGCTGGCCGGGATTCCCAGCATGTTGCCAGCGATACCGCAGACAACGACAAGCTGACTCTCGTCTTCAAGCAGGCTTCCCGCAGCAAGTTTCATGAACGATGTCATTGAATTTTGAACTTTCCGACCATCGAACGCAGTTGTTCAGCCAGTTTCGAGAGTTCGCGCGCACTGGCGAAAACCTGCTGACTTGAGCTGGTAACCTCATTCGAAGCTGAGTTGACCCGGGCGACGTCTTTGGCCACTTCCTGCGTGCCAAGCGCGATTTCGGCCATGCGTACGTTCACGCCCCTGATACCGCTCGAAGCGTCTGAAATACTGCTCGAAATACTGCGCGTCACACTCGCCTGCTGCTCGATACTGCTGGCAATAGCAGCAATGATGTCGCTGACTTCCTTGATGATCTTGCCGATGTTCTCGATGTCACCGATTGCATTTACCGTTACATCCTGGATTCCTGCGATTTTTTTGCGGATATCGATGGTGGCGGTAGCGGTCTGCTGCGCAAGTTCTTTAACCTCGTTGGCGACGACCGCAAACCCCTTGCCGGCGGTCCCGGCGCGGGCCGCCTCGATGGTAGCATTGAGCGCAAGCAGGTTTGTCTGCGACGAAATGCTGGTAATCGTTTCGGTGACCTGGCCGATTTCCTGCGCCGACTTTTCCATGGCCTTGATGATTTCTGAAACGCCGCTGGCCTGGTTGCTGGCATTCTGCGCGATGCGCCGCGCTTTTTCTGAATTAGCGGCGATATCGCTGATGGTAACGCTCATCTCTTCAGTGGCGGTGGCGACGGTAGTGAGATTCATCGTCGTCTGTTCCATGCTCGATGCCACCGAAACCGTGTTCGAGCTCATCTGCTCGACAGCCGAAGCGACCAGAGCCGAGCGGTCTGAAGAATCGCGCGAACTTGAGGCGAGCTGTTCAGAAATGGTCGACAGTTCGGTCGATGAAGACGCCAGAGTATGAACGCCGTCGTTCAACTGCCTGAACATCTGGGTCAGCTGCTTCACCATCATTGCAATTGCCTGCATCTGCTGATCCTGGGCCGAGCGCTCGCGCACATCGACGAGCAGATCGCCCGCAGCGATTTTCTGAGCAACGTCACTGACGCCACACAGAGACTCGATCAGGTTGTTTATGCTGTCTTTGAGCACATTGAACTGGCCTTGAAAGTCTTCGCTGACCTTCGGCGGTATTTCGCCACGGCTGAGTCGCTCGATATTGCTCGAAACCATGACTACCGGGCGCGATATCGCTTCGAGAATGTTGTTCATCTCCTGCACCAGGCGGGCGAACTCGCCACGGTTACGTGCGGCATCGCACCTTACGGCCAGATCGCCTTCGAGCGCGGCCCGGGTCAGAGTCCGGCTGTCCTTGAGCAGGCTTTCGATCGAATGTTTGACATCATCGAGATTTCTGAAAATCTTCTTAAAGAGCTCGTAAACCGGTTTGGAAGCCTGATCTGGCTCAGCGATATCCCAGTTCCAGTCGATGTTTCCTTCAGCCAGCGTCTGCAGGCACAGCGCGAGTTTGCCGAGTTCCTGATTCTGATACTGGAATACCCGGTTCGAGTCGTGGGTGAGCGATTCGATTTCTGCGTGTGCCTGCTCGGCCTTTTTCAGCAGATAATGGTGACAGTTCTCGACCCGGTTCAGTTTGTTAAAAATGGCGGTAGCCATCACCTCACATTTGCCATACCCGCATGAATTGCAGTTAAACAGGTCTTTTTCGTCGTGCTTTTCCATCTGCCGGTAGATATTCTGCAGTTCTGACTCGCTCGGAGTGCGGATAACATTGCTTTTCGCACGATTTTCGTAACTGCGCGCGTAGAGTCCTGGCTTCCAGAACCGGTTTACCAGCTTTTCAATACCTTTGCGGGAGCGATAGGCCGACATCGGGCCCCAACGACGATGCTTATGTTGCATTCTCTGACTACGCTCTTCGACCAGCCTTTCGACCTGGTCGGGCGAACTGTTTTTGCTGTCTGTACCGGTACCACCATTGCAGCCAAGCTCGCAGTTAAGACAGTCTACCAGCAGCGGCGCTTTTTTCTCGAGGCGCAGGCGATCGAGGTTGCTGAGATAATCGTAGATCAGGTGCGGTCCTTCGATCTTGCGGGTGACCTTGTTGACATCGGGGTTCCAGCGCTCAGCTGTTCTGAGCAGGCCGCCGGGTGTCGAAAAGAGCACCGCACGCTCAGCCGGCGGGTTGTCGTAATCAACCTCAGGAAAAGTCGACAGGCGAATGTTCTCACTTTCGAACCATTCGCGCAGATTTGCCATGGTTACGTTGTAATCGCCGAGACCGGTCTGAGCAAATTCGCGCTTTTTGGCAATACAGGGCGAAAGTACTGCGATTTTATGCCCGGCAAACTTTGGCCAGAACTCACGAATGAGTTTTATTGTATGCAGCATCGGGCTGTCAGCTGGAGCCAGCGAAGGAATCAATTCGGGATGATAGATCTCGGCATAGTTGACCAGTGCCGGGCAGGGCTGCGCAATTACCAGATCTGGCTTGTTCTTCTCGATGTGATCGAGATATGATTTTATGGTAAGTTCAGCGCCAAAGCTGACATCGAAAATGGCGGCCACGCCTCTGGCCTTGAGCCAGCCGTTAAGCCGCAGGTATTCATTGGGAAACGACACTGCAACAGCAGGTGCAACAATTGCAATCATCGGCTCACGCCTGGTCAGAGCTTCAACGAAGACGACCGTGTCATCGACCGGACGGCGGGCCTCATGCGTGCAGGCTTTCAGACACTGACCGCAGCCGATACACATGTCGCTGTTGATTTCGACAGTATCACCGGAAGCATCGTTGCAGAATTTCACCGGGCAGGCAGCGACACAGGCATGGCAATTGACACACTTGTCTTTAATGACTTCGACAACTTTTGGCAATGGGCGTAACATCAGATTTTCTCCCGGTAATTAGATTCTCTTTGCGGCACAGGGCCGACTGGCAAGGCTGAACTGAGCCATTCAGCCAGATTCTGGTTTTCAAGTTTCTGAAAGACTTCACTTATTCCTTCGCTGCTGAGGTCGCTTCGGCAATCGTTATGACTGTTGCGCAGTGCAACAACTCTGGTGCCATTCAACCTGTCAGCAGCCCGCAAACGACGAATATCGGCAAAGTTATCGCGCTGCAGAAACCTGGCGTCAGCAATAAGCGCCTTATAACGGGCTTCGGCAGCGTTCAGAATTTCATCTATTTCGCGCCATGACCGCACCAGTTTTACAGAATAGCCATGATTCTCGAACTGCAGACGCAGCTGATTACTGAAATAATCAGATGGCTCAAGAACCAGCAACTCAGGGGCCTTTTCATGGCTGAATGAAGACTCCTGACTGAAATCCAGCATTTCTGGCCGTTGTCTGGCCAGGATTTCCCAGATATCGACAAACAGAACTGACTTGCTGCCCCAGGCCATCGAGCCACCGATGCCGGGCTGGCGAAGAACGGTGTTGTCCAGCGCCGGATTGATTTCGATTACCTGTATGGGAAGGGCGGCAATAAGCCCGATCTCACGATCTCGCACGCGGATGACGATGACACCACATTCCTGATCGCTGCGCAAAGGCTCGATATCGGCGATATCACTGACCATGAAGACCGGCAGAATCTTATCACCGTGTTGAATTGCCTTCCAGCCACCGCATGAAACGATTTCGTGCAGCTGCACCTTTTCGAGGCGGGCAACCAGAAACAGCGGCAAGACGAGCGTCTGCGGCCCGCCGTAGCGAAATGCCAGAAACGGCACAGTATCGGCATCAAGCCGGTTGTCAGTCGTTGTTTCAACCATGGCCGTGCTGACCGTGTGCTGCTGACTCATTATATTGGCGCGGGCAGCCAGCCCGAAGACATCGATGATCAGAGCAATACGGCCGTCACCCATGATGGTGGCGCCGGAATATTCAGATAATCCCTTGAGATCGCTGCCAAGCTGTTTTACCACTATTTCTTCGGTAAAAAGAGGCTTATCGACGACAATTCCGTAAGAAAAGCTGCCGGTAGTGACTATCACCACGTTTATGTCACTGGCAGCATGATAACGGCGACCGTTCTCGCGCGGTTGCAGGTTGCGGGAATCGGTTCGGCCGACAACGCCGGCAGACTGGTAGTGCGGCGAGCGCCGGTCGGCCAGGTGCTGGCGCCGGTCAGGATTTTCCCGGCCGGTTTCGTTATCGACAAAAGTTCTTTTACCGGCAAGAAACGTGTTGAGCGAAATCAGCGGCAGCAACTTGCCACGCAGCACCAGCACCTCCTGGTCGCCGATAACTTCGATTTTCCGTTTTACCATTTCAGCCGGAATAAGCAGCATTTCAACGACGTTGAGCTGCGGAATTGCAAAGATTTCGCCGCTGGTCGAAAGAATCAGCGAGGGAATGATCGCGAGCGTTAACGGCAGCTTGATGCGGAAAGAAGAGCCTCTGCCAAGCTCTGAAACGATTTCGACCTTGCCGCCGAGTCCGTCGATGTTGGCTTTGACTACATCCATGCCGACACCACGGCCCGAAAGCTCAGACACCTTTTCAGCCGTAGACAGGCCGGGCAGAAAAATCAGGTTCTGCTTTTCCTTGTTCGAAAGACTGCGCGCCTTTTCCGGCGAGAGCAGGCCACGTTCTACCGCCTTTTCACAAACCCTGTCGCCGTCGATACCGCGACCATCGTCGCTCACTTCGATAATAACGCGGCTGGCCTCATAAAATGCCTGAATTTTGATACGCGCCGGGTTGCTTTTGCCGAGACGCAACCTCTCCTGCGGCGGTTCGACACCGTGGTCGACGGCATTGCGAACCATGTGTGTCAGCGGATCGCCGAGACCTTCGATCAGCGCCTTGTCGAGTTCGACCTCGCGGCCTTCCATGGTCAGCAGAATTTCCTTGCCGAGCTGACGCGAAAGGTCGCGAATCATACGCGGAAACTTCGAAAAAACCCGATCGAGCGGCTGCAGACGCGTCATCATGATGGTTTCCTGCAGTTCAGTGGTAACCTGCCCCATACGCTGGCCGCTGATGCGTATGGCCCGCATATCGTTGCGGTTGAGACCTTCGCGCAGCTGATTGCGACTCAAAACCAGCTCGCCAGCCAGATTCATCAGGTCTTCGAGCAGACTGACCTTGACCCGCAAAGTCGGCTCAGATTTTTCTTCGACCTGCACCGGCTGAACTTCTGCCGCTGCTGTCGAAACCGGCAACGCCAGAGCAGACTCGACGCCAGCAGCAGTCCTGGGCATAGCAGTGTGAATCGGCCCGGTATGCTCTTCCAGTCTGATGAAAACAGTGCCAGGAACTTCCAGCATTTCGGCCAGCTCTTCTGCTTCCATCTCGGAGTAGTAGATAAATTCAAACGGCAGCCGGTATTTCTGGCTCTGAGCAGATTCATCAAAAGCAGCAAAATCGAACTCACAGAGCACCAGAGTGCCGAATGAGTCGAGATATCTGAAAAAATCGCAAAGAGATTTTCCCTGTTCATCGAGATTTCTGATCAGGTCGAGACGGCCGAAAAATACTTTCCAGCCACTGCGCCAGGCTTCTGCAATTTCTTCTTGAGGCAGTGAAAACAGAGTCGGCCGGGCCGTAGCGGCGACAGGCTGCATCGGCGACTTACCCACTTTAACCTTTTCGAGCACCTCATCGAGCTGATGGCAGACTGCAGAAATGTCGATATGGTTGCTGTTTGCCGAATGGTCGATCAGATAACGCAGGCGATCGAAACTGCTCAACAGCAGATCGGTCAGATCGGCTGAAATATCGAGCTGCCCTGATCGCAGCGATTCGAGCAGCCATTCGATGCGGTGCGAAAGCTCATGAATATTGGTAAACCCGAACATTCCACTCGACCCTTTGATCGAGTGCGCCGCGCGAAACACCTGATTGGTGATACCGGTTCTTTCGTCGGCAGAAGCGGTTTCGAGCTGAAGAAGCAGTGATTCGATGCCTTCGAGGTGCTCGACCGATTCTGCCAGGTAGCATTGCAGCAGTTCGTTGCCGTCGCCTCTGAATTTAAAACTGTCGTTCACAATGACGACGTGGCGACAAAACAGAGCGCATCATTTGTCGGCATGGTTCCCTTCTCGTTAAGATCGGAGTTTGTTTATGTACCGCAGCTGCTACAAAATAGCACAGCAGAAAAGTCTTAGACAAGGGATATTTTAGGCAGACGTCTGCTTAATTGCGGGATTCAGAAGAAAAAACGACGCCCGCCGGCGCACTTGAGCCAATTCAATCGAGATACTTTTTTACAGTCGTTAAAACACGCTCCGGGTGCAAAGGTTTGACGATAAAAGTTTTTGCCCCGGCCTCGACTGCCGCTTTAACCTTGTTGCTCTGACCGAGCGCCGAGCACATGATGATCTTGGCCTTGGCATCGAGCTTGAGAATTTCTTTTACCGCAGTGATGCCATCCATATCGGGCATGGTGATATCCATGGTGACGAGGTCGGGCTTGAAGGTCTGATATTTCTGAACCGCTTCTTCACCGGTTTCGGCTTCAAGAACCGTGTAGTGATAACTTTCGAAAAGCTGTTTGAGAGTCATTCGCACGACCGAAGCGTCGTCTACCACCAGTATTTTTTTGCCCATGATCCTGCCTCATTTCAATCTGAGTCGGTCTGACCAACTTGAGTTATGTAAGATATTATATCAGAAAATTACAGCCGCTGCCTATTTGATCTGGGCGCGACTGTCGAATTTAACTATCAGCTGCAGACCGCCCCATTCGCACTCGAATTTACCGACAAAACAGGCGTTGGCGGTAAAAAAATCTTTGCCGCGGGTAATGGCCGGCACGGTAATATCGCAGTCGAGGCCCATTTCGAGAAGTCGTTTGCTGGCCTCGCCGGCGATCATGTTGGAAAGTTCGCCGATCGCACTCTCCACCAGCCGGTCATAAACGGTTACCGGTTTGCCGGCCAGGGCGACTGAAGCCGCTTTAAGAGCGACAACTTCATCCATTACGATAAAAAACTGTCCCTTGAAACCGCCTGAGACCCCAAGGCCAATGCTGACAGGAGCCGGAAAGCTGCAGCCATCAGGAAAATAATTCAGATCTGTTTTCAGCAGACTGACATTGTTGACCTGACCAAAAACGCTTGAAGTCGCACGAACGAACTGATTGACTATCTGAGAGTCCATTTTTACCGCCAGAATCCTCTGAGTGTATGAATCGTCTGACCTTGTCAAAAGTAGCAAATTATTGCTGCATAAGCAACAAAAGAAGAACCGCAGAGACGGTGTGACTCTGCGGTTCTTCTTCTGGTCTGCACTCACAGCGGCAGACTGGCTGCATTCCTCAGCGACTGGCGCGTGCCGGCTGTCGGTTAGCCAGAATTTCGTTGCCACCATTGCCGCTGCTGCGCAGTTTCGGCCCGCCGTTCTTCATGCTTTCGAGGCTCTTTTTGAGAACGTTGAGTTCCGCCTGCATTTCCCTGATCTCGGCCATCAATTTCTGAGCCTGCTCCTGTGACTGTTCGTTGCCTTCTTCGTTGAGCAGGCGTAATTCCGCATATGCCTTGTCGATCTGCTGCTGCAGCTCTTTGACTTTCTGGCTGGCTTCAAAAATATCATGTTTGGTTACTGCCTGCAGCAGCCCGCTGCAAAGCGAAAAAACCACGACCAGTGCCACCATTGCAAAACTTTTATAAGATTTCATATCTGCCTCCAGGTTTTTTTATTTCTTACAACCTATCGGCAGAAATCTACGAATATTTAATAGCTTTCAATGCAAAATCTGGCGGCGGGAAAAAATGAAAGTTGCCAGCAGGTAGAACGCGACGGTCCACAGCGAAATCGAGACCAGCGACGAAAAGATCTCGCCGGCAAAGATGCTGGCCTTGCCTTCGAGTATCTTTTCGATGCTCTTCACCGCGAAAAGATCGTCGAGATGGCGCGAAAAGCACCATTTCGCCAGTGTGTCATACCACGGGTCCATCTTGCTGAGCAGGTTGCTGGCAATCAGATAGAACGTATGAATACCCATCAGCACGCTCAGACTGGTGAAAGACATCAGTATCGCCGATTCAAAGAACAGCGAAAAGACGATAAAGAATCCGATCAGCATGAGGTTGCCGAAAAAGGTCATCGCCAGCAGCTGCAGCGCCGAACCGGTGCTGACGAGATAGAGTGGTTTGCTGGCGCTGAGCTGTTCGGGGAGCTCTTTCATCATCGAATCCGGAATCACACCTGAATTCTGCGTCAAGGTGCGGGCAATCAGCAGGTCGGCCTGCAGAAACATGCCGCCGATGCAGACAGCGAGCAGCAGAAAAATCATGATCGCCACGGTCTTGGCAGTAATTACCTGCCAGCGATTGATCGGCGTCAGCAGCAACATTTTCATGTAACCGCGGCTGAACTCGGTCGAAAAGCTGTCGCCAACCACCAGCGCCAGAAAGAATGGCGCAATGAACGAAAACAGCTTGACGTGCCCGGTAAACAATCCCTGCACGATTTCATAGAGCACCGAGAACTGCACTTCACCAAAGCCGAAACTTTTGAATTTGACGTAGGCGATCAGCAGAGCAAGGCTTGCCACCAGCGGAATCACGTTGAGAGCGATGAGAAACAGCAGCGCCTTTTTGCGGTTGAGAATCTTTTTGAGTTCGAAGAGAACCAGAAACAGCATGCGTTTCATCGCTGCCTCCCTTGTCGCCGGAGTCGGAGGTCAGCCTGATAAAGGTTTCTTCAAGTGACGCCTCGTGCGGAATGAGAGCGTTGACCTTTATGCCGGCCTTTACCAGTTCCTGATTTACCTGCGCCGACAGGCCGGCGTTCATGGTCAGAACGAGTCCGCGCGGCACATTTTCGATGCTGATCGGCAAACTCATACCCGCGACCAGAGTGCGTGCCCGCTCGAACTCTTCGTCTGGCATTCTGATTTCCCACTTTTCCTGGTGAGTGGCGAGCAGGTCGGCGACGTATCCTTCACTGACGGTGAGGCCTTTGTCGATGATGACGACGTAATTGCACAGGCGCTGCACTTCGTCGAGCAGGTGGCTCGACAGAAAAATCGAAGTTTTTTCTTCGCGGTGAATGCGCCTGAGAATCTCACGCATATGCACGCGACCGGCCGGGTCCATGCCGCTTGTCGGCTCGTCGAGCATGAGCAGGCGAGGCTTGTGCAGAATGCCAAAGGCTACGCCCAGACGCTGTTTCATACCGGTCGAAAAAGTACCGAAACGCTGGTTGATTGCCTCTTTCAGTCCGACCATATCGATGACTTCATGGATTCTCGCGTCAGTCAGAGGCTTATACAGCGAGCCAAACCAGTAAAGGTTCTCATAAGCGCTCATGGTCTCGATAAAAGTCGGATTTTCGACGACGGCGCCGATCTGTTCGAGCGCCGCGACGCGCTGCGACGGAATAGTGCAGCCAAGCATTTCAAGGCTGCCTTTATAAGATGGAATCAGGCCCATCAGTATGCGCATGGTCGTGGTTTTGCCGGCGCCGTTGGGGCCGAGAAAGCCGGCAATGGTGTCGGGCGGAATGGTGAAGTGCAGAGCACGCAAAACCTGCTTGCGCCCGAAAAACTTGTTGAGGTCAGTTACTTTTATGGCTGCAGTCATGGTTTATACCGGGTCGTAGAGTTCGTGATAGAGCTCGCGGCCGAGCACTTTGAGAATCACGGTAAGCGGCACCGCCACCAGCATGCCGGGAATCCCGGCGATATTGGCGGCAATGGCCAGCGCCAGCATCACTACCAGCGGGTGCAGGCCGGCGTTTTCGCCAACCACATTTGGCTGCAAATACCAGCCGTCTATGGTCTGAATGATGGCGATGGCAATGGCGGCTTTGATCAGAGCTGCAACCAGAGCGCCCGAAAAGCCAAACTGCGCGATCGCGACAAGCACTGCAAAAATTATGGTAAACAGACCGCCAAGATACGGAATGAAGTTGGCAATACCGGCCAGCAGGCCGAGAAACAAAGAAAAATTAAGGCCAGACAGCCAGATACCGATGATCATCAGCAGCGCAAATATCGAATTGGCGAGCAACTGCCCGCGCAAAAGCGAACTGAGCTGAACATCGATCTTGCCGATTATCGCCAGCACACGATCGCGATAATCTGGCGGTAACAGCAGTTTGAAGCTCGAAAAAATCTCGTCAATATCGAGCAGAATATAGAATACCAGTATGGGTATCAGAATCATGTTCAACATACCCGAAAATGCGCCGCCAACCAGACCCAGCGCTTTTTTGAACAGAGCGACGGCCGCATCACGCGCCATGATTACGCCCTGGGCCGCCATTTCGCGCAGGCGATCGCTTTGCACAAACTCATCGATGTAGTTTTTTACGTATGGAATGCCCTCGAGTTTATGGTAAAGATCGAGGCCAAGGCCTTTGTAATTGTCGGCCAGTTTTTTGACATCGAGATTCGCCAGCTTGGTGACAAGATCGCCAGCTTCTGAAACCATCGAAACGCTGAATGGCACTACGAAAATCGTGAAGATCAGCAGACATACGAGAAAAACGCTGAGCACCGCCCATGGTCGCGGCACTTTGCGGGCAACCAGCGCTCTCACCACCGGGTTAATAACATAGGCGATGACCAGTGAAATCAGAAATGGCGCAATGACGCTGGAAAGGTAATAAGCGCCGCCAGCCGCGACGATAAAACCAAGTACGATGAGAGAGTTCTTTATTGCCGGAGACAAGCTTTTGATGGACATCAGACAATCTTCCTCATGCTAACGCCTTCGCCGTAGATTTTGATGATCAGTTCTATTTCAGATTTGCTCATATTGAGTGTTCGCGCGATCTGAGGCAAGGTCACACCATTTTGATACATCTCAAGCACTTCATTGACGGGAAAACCGGCGGCAGGGCGCGGCAACGCAGCTTCGACCTCGAGGTCGGTCTTTTTGGGAATCGCCGGAAGCCTGGCTCCTTCGTCGATCGGCGCGATACGAAGCTCTTTAACATTCTTCGGAAGTGCGGCAAAATTTTCGCGAACCGGCTGCCGCATATGAACGACGCGATCACCGTCAGATTGAGACGAGATCTCTGATCTGACCGCTTCATTCTTCGCCGGTCTGGTTTCGCCGGCGAGCGTTTTGAGCTGTTTTGCCACTTCGAGACGCACCAGATCGACGAGATCGTCGCGCGCAAAAACCGTCTGGTTTTCTTCGAGTTCGCCAACGCGTCCCGATAGATCGGTAGTCCTGGTTAACAGCCCTTCAAGCGAGCTCTGCATTTCTTTAAAGGCCTTGCGCTCGGCGCCGGTTTCAATACTGGTTACTGCCGGCGAACCGCCAATATTACGCATGCGCAGCGAGGCCGAAGTTTCATCCATTTCTTTGAGCAGATCGTTGACATAGATGCATTTGCGATCGGCGATGGTCATCAGTTCCTTGATTTCTTCGGTTCTGGTTTCAAGAACCTTCATGTTATGGGCTGAAACCATTTCCATGTCTTCCATCAGATTCTTGAACGAAAGTTCGAGCGCGCGCATCTCTTCCTGAATCTGATAAAAGCGGCGCTGGCCAAGTTTACGGCCGATCCAGAATGCGACCAGAATCAGAAAAACCAGACACACGCCAATCTGCACTGCTGTCCACATCAGTGGCTCACCCCACGTCACCTGCTCCAGATTTTGCCACTCACCAGGCTTGTCAACCGAACCATGAAGATCGAGCCGAACAAACTTGTGAATGAAACGAGCACATGGTACCATGCCTGCTATGCTAAAATCCAAGAAATTCTGGGGAATAATTACAAGTTTTTTCTTTCTCTGGCTTGCCCTGCAGAAAGTCGACTGGAAGCATGTTCCCGCGATACTTGCCAGCCTCAGGCTTGAATTTATCCTGATTATCTGTATCAGTTACACTCTGGAACACCTTGTACGGGCGTTAAGATGGCAACAGATACTGTTCGAGCGCAAGTTTCCCTTTAAAACCGCGTATTTTGGCATAGTGATCGGTTATTTTTTCAACAATATACTGCCGGCGCGCGCCGGCGAGTTTTTTCGTGCCTATTACCTGAAGAAAAAGAAGGTCAGCGGCGGCAGCGAAGCCTTTGGTTCGGTGGTTTTCGAGCGCTTTCTCGACGGCGTGGTCATCGTCAGTATGCTGGTGTTTTCGTTGCAGAACTTCAAAACCACTCCACTGATCGAGAAAGCCAGCATCAGTGCAATTATCTTTTACGCTCTGGTACTGATCGCCATCTTGATTCTGCAGTTCAAACGCAGCCTGTTCGTCAGGATATCATCGTCAGTCTTCAATCTGCTGCCGGAAAAGCTCAGCACGAAACTCAACCGCTCGCGAGATTCGTTTATCGACGGTCTCGGTTTGATCAGCAAGCCCCTGGTGTTCAGCAAAGCTTTGGTCACCTCGTTCGTCGGCTGGGGACTGTCGCTCTTTACACTCTGGTTGTCATTGCAGATGTTCTCGATAGACTTCACCTTCACTCAGACTACTTTGTTCATGTCGGTGCTGGCAATCGGGGCGATGATTCCGTCAAGCCCTGGCATGATCGGCATTTACCAGTTCTGCTGCGTGCTCACGCTCAACGGAATTTTTGGACTCTCACACGAAATTGCCGCTACCTTCGGCCTGGTATGCCATTTTATCGCATACTTTTACGTAATTGCCGTCGGCTTTGCCATGTTGACGCATGAAGGTATGCGTGTCGAAGAAGTCAGCGCCGCTGAAAATCAGGAAAGCGAAAACATTCAATCTGCAATTTCCTAAACCTTGCTGTCAAAACTGCCGATAATTTAACAAGCAGTACAGGAGGTTGGCATGAAATCTCAGATAAATAAAAGCAAATCCAAAACGCAGTTCGGTCTGTTCCTGTTTTTCCTGGCTGGCCTGTTCGCACTTCAGATCGCTTTTGCCTTCACCATTCACGGCGATATCGGGCCGCATACCGGCATCGTGCCTGGTATCGAAAAACCGGCGTCACCGGTTCTGGTGGGCAGAATCGACAGTCTGATCAGCAGCTCACGCCTGACTACACCAGTTAAAGTCGCTCCTGAAGGCGCTTTTGCGCCAGCCTCCCGCGACTTCAGCGACAACAGCTTCGAACTGGCTCGCATTGACACCGAAGATTCGAACGCAGAACACAGCACCAAAGTTCGCTCTACTGATTCTGAGCGCTTCGTCGAATACCAGGTCATCCATGGTGACACCCTCGAAAAAATTGCCCGCAAACTTTTCGGTAACGCCCAGATGGTGCAGTCACTGGTCAGACTCAACCGCATTACCGATGAACGCGGACTCAAACTTGGCAGTGTAATCAAAGTTCCCCGCAGCGGCCTGCTGCAGACTGTAAAAGTAAACTGATAACAGGGTCCATTTAATGGTTTCAAGCTATTTCAAACCGCTGAACATACTCTGCGTAGTCTGCTACATCGCCTTCATGGGACTGGCAATCGACTCACGCATGGTTGACGCACTGGTTCTCTACGTTGCCGAAGAAGACGGCAAGCCGGTATATGTTTCTGGCAAAATCGAAACTGCCGCACTGCCAGGCACTCCGGAACAGAAGAAACCTCTGGTCGCCATTCAATATCGCACCAAAAGCATAAACCCAGCAGACAGCAACAGCCCTGCAGCTGTCGATCAGGAAGAACTCACGCCTGCAACCAGAGAAATGGCGCCGGTCACAACCGCAACGGCAGCTGCACAGGAAACTGCACCTTCTGCAATCGTCATGACTCCGGCAAACCCTGCAGCCGATACAGTTGACAGTGAAGCAACCGCGAGCAAACCCGAAGCAGGCTACCGGCCTCCCGAGTCAAACGAAAATTCTCCTTCTGCACTGGCATATATAGAGGCGATCAGCAAAAACAAGTGGGAATACGCCTCGCTGCTCGACCGCTATATCGTTAAATTCGATGAACAGACTTATATCGTGCTGACCATACGTCCGGCACTTCAGAAAATGCTCGAAGACGTATTCAAAAAATACTCGACCCGCATCGGCGCCGGCATCATTCAAGACCCGTCGACCGGCGAAATTCTCGCGATGACTTCAAGTCACCGCAGCCAGACTCTCAATATTCTCAGCAAAGAATACAGAACCGAAAACTGGGCGCTGCGTCCGACTTTTCCGGTCGCCTCGATATTCAAGATCATCACCGCTTCCGCCGGGATCGACAGCGGAAAAACTACAGCCAAAAGCAGCTTTCTTGCCTGGGGCAAAACCTACATGACAGTCTGGAAAGCTTTTGCCAATTCACACAACGGCGTCTATGGCCGCATCGCGCGAAAAGCCGGCCGCAGCCTGGTTGAAAAATACGCTGAGGCATACGGTTTCAATAAGCCATTTTTCTTCGATCTGCCGGTTGACAAGTCGCTGGCCTCCCTGCCATCAGACCCGGTAAAACTGGGCCAGGCTGCAGCCGGTCTCAATCGTGACTTTCTTGTCAGCCCGATTCACGTAGCTCAGATCATTTCGACAGTTCTCAACCGTGGCCGCACCATGAAACCCTATCTGGTCGACTATGTGGTGCGCAAAAACGAAGTGATCTTCAGACGCAAGCCATTTCAGCTGGCTCAGCCGATCAAGGTCGAAACTGCCAAAGACCTTTACAAGATGATGTATGCCACCACCGCAGTAGGAACCGGCAAGCGCGGTTTCGGCGGTTACAGCCGATGTCCGAACCTGTCGCGTATTTGTGGCGGCAAAACCGGCACCCTGACAGGCGCTTCGCCGAATTATCTTTACACCTGGTTCGGCGGCTTCACCAAAGCAACCGGGCGCGATCTCTGCATCGTCACTCTCGCCGGTCAGAAAAATCACTCTGGCACCAAAGCCTCTTCGATAGCCGGTCAGATAGCTTACGAACTCTATATGAAGCGCCATGAAGACAAAACTCCGACCAGAGTAGCCAAAAAGAATTGAGCATCATTTACTGCCCATAAAAAAAACCGGCGAGATGCCGGTTTTTTTTATGTATGAACGAAGCAGTTATTCTTCTTCTTCCTGGATCGGCGGGTCGTCGAACTTGGGCAGAATCGGCGGCTCCTTTGAGGGTTCGGGCTCTTTAACCTCGAACTTGCCGATTACCTTGAAAATCGCGCAGTCTTCGTTTTCGGCGTCTTTGCCACACTCGGCCGAAATATCGTCACCCTTGCTGAAAGAGCCGGTAAGAATGGCTTCAGCCAGAGGATTTTCGATGTAGCGGTGAATGGTGCGGCGCAGCGGACGGGCCCCGTATTTGAGGTCAGTGCCCTTGTCAACCAGGAAAGTCTGCATGTCTTCTGAGAAACCCAGTCGCATGCTCAGGCCTGAAACGCGATCGGTTACTTCCTGCAGCAGAATCTTGAGAATCTGGCGGTTGTCGTTCTTGTCGAGGGCTCTGAAGACGATGATGTCGTCGATGCGGTTGAGGAATTCAGGCGGGAACTTCTTTTCGAGGCTCTTACGGGTGATCTTGGCTTTTTTCTCATGCGAAAGGTCATCGAGTTTCTCGGTAACCTTGCTGGCTGAGTCTTCGACTCTGAAGCCAGGCTTGCTTTCTTCTGTGGTGATGTCTGAAACCCCGATATTGGTGGTCAGGATTATGACACATTCACGGAAACTGACAGTTTCGCCCTTGCTGTCGGTGAGAATGCCTTCATCGAGAAGCTGCAGAAGAAGGTTATGCACCTTTTCGTGTGCTTTTTCGATTTCGTCGAAGACAACTACGCCATTCGGCTTGTTTTTAACCGATTCGGTCAGGTAGCCGCCTTCATTGTGGCCGATATAACCGGGAGGGGCACCGATAAGTTTGGCGTATTCATGGCTCATGGCAAATTCTGAACAGTCAATGCGAACGAGATCGTTTTCGCTGCCGGTCATGAATTCGCACAGAGCCTTGGCCAGTTCGGTTTTACCAACGCCGGTCTGACCGACGAAGATAAAGCTGCCAACCGGTCGTTTCGGATTTTTAAGACCGACGCGCGCTTTTCTGATGGCCTGGGCAACAGCGGTAACCGCTTCGTCCTGGCCGATAATGCGCTTGCGCAGGTGCTTTTCGATTTCCATGTAGCGCTGTTGCGCTGATTTGGCTTCTTCAGATTCAGAGCCAAGCATGGTGATGGCACCGCTTTTAGCGGTCTGCTCGTCGACCTGGATGGTTACTTCCTTGATGTCGAGCGACGGATTAACCTTGATACAAAGGTTAAAAAGCTCCTGCTCGATGATCTCGCCGAGGAGCGGGTATTCATTGTTTCCGAAAACCAGGGGAGCGATCTCATCGAGATAATTTACCACTGAAGCGTTTATAATAAGCCGCTTGTATGACTTTTTGTCAGTTATCTTGATGTTTTTGAAAAGCTGCTGCTTCTGCTCCGGAGTGAATGATCTAATTGCAACAAAGCGGTCTAAAGATTCACAGAACTTCATCTTGATTCCGGGCGTGGAATCCATGAGAACCCTCCTGAGGGTA
>JAKQKW010000295.1 GCA_029560455.1 Candidatus Rifleibacteriota bacterium | reverse complement strand
AAACTGCTTGACGAGAGGGCCTTTTTTCTCGGCAAATTCTGCCTGCAGTGCAATGAGCTGTTTCAGGCCATCTTCAAACGACAGGTCTGCAGCAATAACTTTTTCGACCCTCTCTTCATATACAGGTGCGTCGTGCACCAGACACTGCGCAAAAAGCTCTTCCTTGCTTCTGAAATAGGTGTAGATAGTGCCCTTGCCAACATCGGCCGCGACAGCGACTTCATCGAGTTTTACATCATGAAAGCTTTTTTCGGAAAAAAGAATTGTAGCGGCTTCGAGAACCGCAAGCTTTCTGTCTGGTTTCTTTCGTTGCATCAGGCGCCTCCGAAGTGATATAAGACAAATTAGTTGAATAATTTTTAAACCAAACTGACCAGTCAGTCGACCTTATCTTTTACCCCGGCGAAAGTCAAGCTACAAAATAAATTGAAGCACTTTATCAGTGTTCTCGCATGGCAAGCATCAAGAAATTCTGGGTTCAGTATGAAAAAGAAATTGAATTAGAGCTTCCCGATGGCGTGATTACAATGACACTGACAACTCCGGAGCCGGCAGGAATCTGCGCAGTTATGCTCGTCGGCGAGTCAACAGATATAGTTGTCGCAGCCGTACCGCCGAAAGTGACCGAAGTCGCACCGGTGAAGCCGGTACCGGTGATCGTCACCGAAGCGCCAGCGGCAGCTGAAACTGGATTCATTGAAGCTATGACCGGCAAAATTGAATTTTTGACAGAAACAACACTAGAAGCTCTATTGTTGTTTCCGCCGACATCCCGGACTGCATTCTCTGCAACTGCAACATCAACATTGCCGGCATTTAAAGGTGTTACGCGAACTGAAAAAATCTTATCCGCGCTTAAAACCTTTAAATTATCGGCATAGCCGTTGAGCAGCACTAAATCTTCGAGTTCAAAACCAATGACAGGCTCGTTAAAAGTTACAGTTACAGTGAAAGGTTCAGAGTTTAAAACCTGTAAAACACTTGAAGTAATTGTCGTTTCTGGCCTTGCTGTATCAACCAGTGAGGGGTTGTCTATTCCGACAAGAATTGGCAGGCTGGCGCTGCCAGTGGCGTTTTCCGGATCTTTCACTTCCACTGTAATCGTTGCAACAGTCTGGAAATCTGGAGCAGTCCAGAGCTTTTCAAAGCTGGAAGTTCCGGCAGCAAGACTTCCGACAGTTGCCGCCCATACTGGAACCAGATTTTCCTTATGTCCATTGTCATCGTCTCTGCCGATTGCTCTTATCACAACAATAGTGCCCGGATTAACCCGGGTTACTGGTTTATCATTTACCAGGGCAGATAAAATTACACCTGGAGCATGATTTCCTGTGGTTGTAGTTCCTATTTTAAACTCAACGAAAGCAGGAGCTATCTCAGACACGAAAGGCGCAGAAAAACTGACTGGCGTCTTCCCAGCTACGGATTGAACGAAAATTTCGGCTTCTAAAAAGCTGTCTGGCAGAGGCGGGCTGGTAAAAATTCCATCTGGACCAACCTGAAAAGACTCACCCCATAGTGTTAGAACCGTTCCTTCTGGCAAAAAGTTGCCTTCGGCATCGCGCAGCTGGCCAGCAACTATGTTTTTAGCCGGTTTTGCAACCATGTCTGGAGCTTCAACAAGCTCTGGCGATTCTGAAACGGACACCTGGGATGAGCGATTTTTCATGGTCAGACCGGTTTCAGGGTCAACATATTTAACGATGACACGGTATTCTCCAGCCGGAACATTATGAAAAATATACGTTCCACTTGCGTCTGTGGTGGTTCTGAACCCTGGAACGTCTGAAAGGCTTTCCAGCCATACCTCAGCATTTGCAATCGCGACGGTTCCAGACAGGTCGGCAGGTACCAGTGCCGGCAGCGACCCAGGGCGTCTTGAATTGTCGGGAATATTTTTTACAATCATTCCTGAAATAGCAGCTACACCGATTGAATTCGTCTGACTGTCGTTTCCGTAGTCAGGAAGCAGGCGGCACCCGAAGGACATGATCGTAAATGTTGCAATAAAAAATGTAAGTAAAGCTGTTGGAGTGAAATAACGATTGATAAAGCCGCTCACACAAGTTTCCTATAATTTATTACCCGGCAAAGGAGTCGAAAAATTTCGCCAACTCCAGCCCGTCAGCCGGTATTTTAAAATTTCGAAGCATTATTATATCATGTAGGCAAAGGTTCAAATAATCGAGATCATTTCAAAAGTCCATTCGCTCGATCATTTTTCGTTTTTCGGCAACCCAATAAATGGTATTCTCTAATAGCGTGGCCTGAATAACTCATGAAAGCCTCAAAAATGCCCAAATTACTGCAGATGTTTCTGACTTTTTTCAAGATCGGCATGTTTACCCTTGGCGGGGGTTACGCGATGGTGCCGCTGATTCAGCGCGAAATCGTCGAGAAGCGTGGATGGGTCAAAGAAAACGAATTCTTTGAACTTCTGGCGCTGGCACAATCTTCGCCCGGCCCGGTCGCCGTAAATTCATCGGTATTCGTCGGCTACAAGATTGCCGGCGTCACAGGTAGCATTGTTGCCACGCTCGGCACCACCCTGCCGTCATTTTTCATCATTCTGATGATTGCAGCCTGGCTGGTCGGCTTTCGCAGCAATCCGCACGTCGAGGCTTTTTTCAAAGGTATCAGACCGGCGGTGGTCGCGATGATTGCCGCACCGCTCTTCTCTCTCAGTCGCGCCATGGGCATAGGCTGGAAAGGCC
>JAKQKW010000285.1 GCA_029560455.1 Candidatus Rifleibacteriota bacterium | reverse complement strand
CGCCTTTCTTGCCGGCACCGGCAGCGGCGCGATGATGGTTTCGGTTCTGCCCTATCTGCAGGAAAACGGCCGGCACCGCCAGCGCAAGTATATTTTCAGCGTTAACGTCACCCTGATGTGGATAACCAGCGTTTTTGCCGGTTTCATCGCCGGCTGGCTGCCGAAAATTTTCAAACTGCTCAACCCAGAGAGCGCAGCTTCCGATGCCGACCGGCTGCAATATTCGCTCTGGGTCGGTATTATCTTTATCTTCTTTGCCCTGATACCCTCATTCGGAATGGCCGGCAAGGCCGAATATGCCAATGAAAAAAAAGAACCACATCGTGATAACCCCGATAAAAAGTCGCTCGAAACACCCTGGCTGCTGATCGGCCGCTTTGCTTTCTGTAACGCTCTGATCGGCTTTGGCGCCGGTATGATCGTGCCTTATTTCAATCTGTATTTCCGCGACTGGGTCGGGTCGAGCATTCCGCAGATCGGCTTCGTCTTTGCCCTTGGCCAGTTCGGCACCGCCCTCGGTTCGATTCTTTCGCCGGCGATTGCGGGTCGGTTCGGCCTCATTCGCGGTGTCGTTTATTCACAACTTTGTTCGCTGCCATTCATGGCGCTGATGGCCTGGCGGCACGAGTTCTGGGTCTGCGCAGTCTGCTTCGTTTTCAGGGGTGCTTTCATGAACATGTGCGTGCCGATGCGGCAGGAAACGATGATGGAAATCATTCCGGCCGAACTGCGGTCGCGGGCTTCAGCCGTCGACAGCATGTCATGGAACCTTACCTGGGCTTTCGCGATGTTCTTTTCGGGCGGGGTAATCAAAAACTGGGGTTACGACGTTTCGCTGCTGATCGCTTTTGCCTGCTACCTGGCCTCGGCCCTCAGCTACCGCCACATGTTCAACTCCTGGAAACACCTCAGCCGCAACCCGCGCCGCGCCAGGCACTGACCGGCTCAGGCCCGGCCCAGCAGCTTGTATACTGAAGCCGGCTGGCTTTTTCCCTTGATCTGAACCGGATCGGTCTTTTCGAGCTGCAGACGGGCGGCGAAGCCTGACGGAATCTGGTCAACCGTGGCCTGACTCAGAATGATGTCGTGATCGAAGCTTTTCGAAAGCGATTCCATGCGCGAGGCGACGTTGACCGTGTCACCGATCACCGTGTATTCAAAGCG
>JAKQKW010000265.1 GCA_029560455.1 Candidatus Rifleibacteriota bacterium | reverse complement strand
CCGACCCAGGCCTCAAGAGCAGTAGCCCTGGCATATTCGGCCCGCGTTCCTGAACCGTAGCGGGCCGGCGTCTTGGCGTTGCGCCAGTTTTTAACCAGTTCCTGGTCAACTTCTGGCAGTTCCGGGAAAATCAGCTCGAATACCCGCGCCTGGGCCGTCGAGCTGACAAGTTCAACGAGCGAGTCATGCAGACGACCGGCGCCGTCTATGCCTTTTCTGACGTGGTTCATCCGCAAACCCAGTTCATACACCCCGTCACCTATATAAGCGAGGGTGCGGGCCGGCAGACGGGCGACTTCGGCATGGTTCCAGGCTTCGGCCATCAAAAATGCGTCAGAGCCACCAAGAAGCGTTTTATTTACATCCATATCAGGCCTTGCGCCAGCGCATGCCTTCTTTTGTGTCTTCGATCAGAATGCCGCCGGCTTTTAGACGGTCTCTGATAGCATCGGCCACGTCGTATTTCTTGCTGGCCTTCATTTCTTTGCGCAGTTCGATGATTATATCCATGATCGGCGCAATGTCGAGACCACTGTCAGCGCGTGCCACTTCGGGAACAATACCGAGAATGTCGCTGCCGTAAACTTTGATCAGCCGCAGAATGCGGGCAGCTGATTCCGAAGAGAGCGAGCTCGAACCGATAAAGCGGTTGACTTCGGTGACCATGCCATAAAGCGCGGCAATGGCACCGGGAGTATCGAGATCGTCATCGAGACGTTCGCGAATCTTCGCTTCAATCTCATTGCACAGATTGACAGCTTCATTATCAGCGGCACCGGCCGCCACTTTTTTATCAACGATTTCAAGAAGCGCAATCTGCAGCTGACTGAGGCGGGTAAGGCCGGTAGCAGCTGCATCGATAGCATCTTCGGTATAATTTGAGGGCGAACGGTAATGAGTGGTCAAAACGAAAGCTCTGATCGCTTCAGGCGAATGTTTCGCCAGCAGATCCTGGCAGGTTCTGAAATTGCCCAGCGATTTTCCCATCTTCACGCCATCGACGGTAACCATGTTGTTATGCATCCAGTAGCGGCAGAACTGCGTGCAGTTCAATGCTTCAGACTGGGCAATCTCACACTCGTGGTGCGGAAACTTGTTTTCGAGGCCACCACCGTGAATGTCGAAGGTCTTGCCGAGATATTTGTTGGCCATTACCGAGCATTCGATGTGCCAGCCCGGGTAACCTTCGCCCCATGGCGAGTTCCATTTGAGAATGTGGCCAGGTTCGGCTTTTTTCCAGAGGGCGAAATCGCGGGGGTTGCGTTTTTCGCTGCGGCTTTCGACGCGCACTGCCTCTTTCTGTTCTTCGAGGCGGCGACCAGAAAGCTTGCCATATTCAGGAAACGACTCGACATCGTAATAAACGCTGCCGTCGACCACGTAAGCATGACCTTTTTCGATGAGCTTCTGCACAGCTTCGATCTGCTCGCCGATGTGCTGACTGGCTCTGACATAAAAGTTCGGATGTGCCAGCCGCAGTTTTTCCATGTCATACATATACTGACGGGTCCATTTATCGACGATCTCGTAAGGGTGAACCTGATCGATGCGTGCCTGCCGCTGAATCTTGTCTTCGCCGGAATCAGCGTCATCAGTCAGATGGCCGACATCGGTAATATTCTGCACGTAGCGAACCTTGAGTCCGGAATTGCGCAGGTGTTTAACCAGCACATCGAAGGTAATGTAACTCTTGGCGTGGCCAAGGTGCGGCGGGCCATAAACGGTCGGGCCGCAGACATAGATTCCGACGTGGCCGGGCTCGATTGGTTTGAATTCTTCTTTCTGACGGGTGAGTGAATTATAAATTGATAAAGCCATAGGGCCCTCCAGACGCTTTGCAAAAATTTCAGACGAAATGATACCACATTCTAAAAATTCTTTCCGAAACAATTGCAGCGTTTCCAGGGTAAACGTAAACTTTTTTCTTTCCAACAGCTTGTTGCGGCATGCCAGTCGTTGCAACGCTCTGCGACCTTCGCACCCTCATAGTTCCATCTGCTCCCTCTGCTCGCACGACCGGAACACGGGCTCTGTCGCTTCCGCCATCCTGGCTCACGCGACATAACGACGTCCTGTCGAAAAAGCCGCATCCTGCGGCAATCGCCCGCGTTTTGCCCTCCAGGCAAAACGTCCGGTCTTAGCGGCATCTTTCGCAGGGAACTATGGGGTGCTCGACAAGCTCGCTTATGCAATCGCCTGGCCTGCCGAAAGCAGCGTTTTAGAGTTAATTAAGTTTGCGTTTACCCTGGCAGCGTTTCGAGAAAACGGCTGGTTGTAACCTGGGGGTAAAGGGGGTAGACTTGAGGTATGTCAGCCGGCATAAGCAAAAGGGAAAAAATCATCGCTGCCGCAGCAGTGACCATCGTCGGCCTGCTGCTCGGCGGGTATTTTGCCGTCAACATGCGACCAGGCAAGGGGCTGCGAATTTCGCCGCCGTCGATAAACCTCTCTGATGCGCAAAAGACTGCTGAAAACCGGCCGCAGAGTATCGACCATATAGGTTCAACATCGGTTATGGCCTTTTTCGGTCTCGATATCAACCCGCCAGTCGCAGTTGCATCCGCCGCCCCCGAAATAAAAAAGTCTGAAACACCGCCGGTTGCAACCCCGACTGCGATTGTGCCCGTCACTCCCCCACCGGTCGACCTTGCTAAAAAAGGCTACAAACTTCGCGGTATTGTTCTCGAAGACGGGCGAAGCGCCGCTTTTGTTTTTGTTCCTGCCGAAAAGAAGGTATTAGTGCTCAGAGAAAACGCCAGCGGCACGGTTCGCCTTCTCGAAACCGACATGCGTAGAATCAGACTGCAGACGCCAGAAGGCACAGGCTACCTTGAACTTGACAGCGCTAAAGCATCTCCGGGCGGCTCAACCGTTGGTGCAGGCACTTCTGCAATACCAGCCGCACCTGCTGGCGGCGGTAGTGGCACTGTTACGGGCAATACGCCCGTTGGCGCAACTGGCGCCGGAATGCCGCCTCAGGGCGGTCAGGCAGGCCAGACACCCCCGAACCCTATGCAGAACGCCGATGCGGTTGCCGGCCTGATAAATCAGGGCAAACTGCGAATTTCACAGGAACGCGGCCGCTTTTCAGTCGAAATCAAAGAAATTCCTGAGCTGTTGAAAGATTACGACCTCAAGCCCGGCGACCGCATCATCGGCACCGATGCCGGTGAGTTCAGACGATCACAGGATGTAGCTCTCAATCTTGGTTCAGCCAGCGAAAAATCTCATGGGCTGAGAATTCAGAGAAACGGCAGAATAATCAATCTGAGTGCTCCGATGCGGCAGCCACCAGCAGGAATAGCCTCGGGATCGCCCGGGCTCGCGCCGCCACCTGGTCACCCTTGAGCTGATCATGCAGCAATTCTGATTATTGAACACTGCATTGAGCTGGTTTGACAGCGCTGTTTATGTTTTGGCCACGGGTAGAACAGGTAAACACCGGTTGGATTTTTAAATAAAAAGTCATTGACAGAGCCTTTGATTTAAATACTTTTCCCGATTAACGTCGGGTTTCCTTGCCCGATGCCGCAGTTATCCTGACTCAACCTGTATCGGGGAAATAAGATGTCTGACCGAAATTTCTGCCAGAAAAGCAGTTTTAAACTCTCAATCGGCTTCTGCATTCTTGCCGTGACCATTGCCACCGGTCTTCAGGCACAGACACGTGTGATCGAGCCCCAGGGCAACCCATTTCAGAAACAGCCTCTGATCAGAAACATGCCTGGCCAGCCTCAGGGCACTCAGGTGATTTCGCCTGACCGTTCACTGAACCGCAACCCCGGCCTGCCCCCGATCGTCAAATTCAATCAGACCGGCAGCAGCGATTCTGCAGCTCAGGCTCCGACCGCAGTCACACCCGCACCTGCCGGTGGCTCACCAATTGCCGCTCCAGACATCAACGCTGCCGAGATAATCGAGCCTTCAGAGGGTTCAAAGTCCGACGAGATCGCAATCAACTTCGAAGCGGTCGATCTGATGAGCCTGGTTCGCTACATGAGTCAGGAAACCGGCCGTGGCTTTATTATCAACCAGCCGCTGCAGGGTGATGTAACCATCATTTCGCCGGTCACTCTCGGCAAAGAAGAAGCTCTGGCAATGCTCGAATCGATTCTTCAGGTGCGCGGCTACACGGC
>JAKQKW010000252.1 GCA_029560455.1 Candidatus Rifleibacteriota bacterium | reverse complement strand
CTATACGATGCGGTTGAATTCATGCAGGGTAAAAACCCCTATTTCGATTTTTCCGAATTTCCGTTCAGAACCGACGATAACAAACCGGCTTTCCAGGAACTGCCATCATATTCAGGCGTTTATAAGCGCATTATTCCGGCTGAGTCAGATGCCAGCGGCCGCGTAAAATTCTTCTACATTCCCCTCAAAATGAATGGCAGCGAACCCGAAGCCATGCTGCGCCTCGCCAGTTTTTACAACCCGAACTACCGCTATCTGGCCCCCGGCCTTGCCCCGGGCTCACTGCCTGAAAAATACATTTCACCTGACAACAGCAAGAACAAGGCCTATTCACCCGGCAAATTCCTCTCGTATTTCATCCGTGACTGCACCAATGACCTGGTTGACGGCCAGATTCTGCAGCCAATGCTGAAAACCGAAAAAATGGCCGGCATGGAAACCGAACAGAGCTGGGGCATCAACGACGAAGGCTACCCCTACACCATGACCTATTCAGTTAAGGCGATCGAAATCAAGGCTATTCAGGGCTTGCGACGCTATAACGAAGAAGCGATCGAAATTCAGTGCCGCGGCGGGGTTATCGACTTCCAGGATCAGCCGGCCAGCAAAGAACTGCAGCAAATCCGCAAAATCACCAGAACCGGCCGCCACCTCACCGACTGAGATGCTGCATCATCTTCATAAACTTTCTCTGATAGCAGCTTTTACCGGTTTTACCGCCAACATTGCCCAGGTAGCCCTGTTCAGGTTTTTCATGGGCCAGTTTTATGGCACCGAAATTCATCTCGGACTGTTTTTGAGCATCTGGCTGCTCGGCATTGCCATTGGCGGCTTTGTCGGCGGTAAAATCAGCATCAGCCCGCGACTGCTTCTCGCCGCCCTGTTCGTTCTGCCCCTTATGTCAGTCGGGGCCCTTCATTATGGTGTCGATATGGTGCCGGCGCCCGCGGGTGGCTTTCTGCCATTCGCGCCGGTTGCCCTGTTCATGCTTGCAGCTGTCACCCCGGTTTCTCTGCTGATCGGCATGCTGCTCCCGTGTCTGATCAGGCTGTCACACAAAAGTCTCGGTTATTTTTACAGCCTTGAGGCAATCGGTGGCTTCGCCGGTGGCGTCTTTTTCTCGCTGCTGCTCGGTGGCACGGCTGATTCGGTTCTCTGCCTGCTCGCCCTGCCACTGCTGCCAATCGCTGCAGAAACATTGATCAGCCGGAAAAAACTGCTGCCGGCTTTACTGACCCTGATACTGGCGCCTCTGGTCTGGCATTTTGGCCCGACCGTATCTCACAAAATCGAAAATTCATGGTGGCAGCGCATGCAGGGGCTGCTTACCCTTGAACAGACTGTCGAAACGCCCTACCAGAAGCTGCAGATTGCCGGTTATCACGAGCAGAAAAGCCTGTTTTCAAACGGCATGCTCGCCGATTCATGGCCAAACCCGGAAAGTATTGAAGCAAGAGTGCACACCTTTGCTACGGTTCTTTCAGAAATCGGCAGCGTTCTGCTTATTGGCGCGCCATCAGCCGAAACCGCCCGCGAATTTCTCAAATACCCGAATCTGAAGCTCACTGTGGTAGAGCCTGACAGCAGGCTTTTCGACCTGCTCGGCTATGACAGTCAATTGCGCCAGGCGGTCAAAATAATTATTACCGACCCACGCCAGTATCTTAATCGCGAAAATGAGGCTTTTGACGGCATCATGATCTGCCCGGTTTCGCCGGTAACCCTTGTCGGTAACCGGCTTTTCACCGTTGAAGCTTTCAAAGCCATGCAGAACCGGCTCAAACCGTCTGGTGTTCTGTCTCTGCAGGTTGAGGGCAGCGAAAACTACCTCGGTAACGTCAAAGAAAAGATAATGCTGTCGACCTGGCAGGCGCTGAAAGCACAATTCGCTCACTGTGCCGCTTTTCCGGGCAGCAATATCACCTTTTTTGCTTCGCCGGCGCCGCTCACAGTCGACGCCAAAGTTCTGGGCACCAGATTTGCCGGGCGCAGCATTCAGACGACCACCTTTATGCCGATGAGCTTTTATAATCTGCTGATGCCATTTCGCGTCAAAGAGCTCGAACAATGGCTGACAAAAGATATAAAAATCGATCTCAACACTGACGCTCACCCCGGCACATTCATGCAGCAACTCGAACTCTGGAACATCTACAGTGGCACTTCGTTGAACCAGCTGCTGCAGGTTCTGCAGCAAACCTCCCGCATCCACCTTTTTGCCATCTGCATTGGCTTTGGCCTGCTGCTGATGCTGCTGCCCCTGATCATCAGCCCGGCTCTGGCATCGCGCAGCATAATTGCCGCCGGGGTCGCAGTCAGCGGCGCGACCGGTCTGCTGTCAGAAATCATCCTTATTCTGCTTTACCAGAACCGCCATGGGGCTGCCTATCAGATGACCGCGCTGTTTTTCGGCCTTTACATGCTCGGTCTGGCAACCGGCTCGATGACCTTCGGCCAACTGCAGCACCGTCCAGAAGCGATCAGAAGACTCAAGCACGTAAAACTGCTGCAGATTGTTTTTACCGCTCTGTGCATACTGTTCGTCGAGCACTACAACCTGCACTCGGCAGCTGTAGTCGGAACCATGATCTTTCTCATCGCTTTTCTCGACGGTATCGAGTTTCCGGTAGCAGACAGCATACTGCGCGGCAGTGGGCGACAGGCACATGATTCAGCCGGGCTGCTGCTGTTTTCTGACAGTGCCGGCGCCATGCTGGTTGGGACTCTCAGCGGTCTCTGGCTGCTGCCGGCTTTTGGCATGCAGAACTGCTTCGCCATGCTGTGCCTGGCCCTGTCGCTGAACTTTGTCGGCCTGCTGCTCTATTCGCGCAAGATTCACGAAGGCTGAGAGCGGTCTACCGTCTGAGCAAACACCTTGGCATGCAGTGCCTTTATGCGGCGCAGTCGATGATTAACAGCCGATTTAGTCAAGGGTGGCTCAAATCTTTTTCCGAGGCTTTCGATACTGTCGTGCGGGTATCTCAGGCGCATCTGAGCCATCTGATGCAGGCTTTCTGTCCAGATTTCCTGGTCTTCCCAGGCCAGCAACTCGCGGATGTGAGCGATTGAAGATTCAGCAGCATTGATCAGACGGTTGATATTTGCAGTTTCTGAATTCACCTGCCTATTTACCTGCGAGAGCAGATTTCGCGTCGCCAGCAGGTCTGAAAATTCAAGCCCGCGATCAAACAGTCCGAGCAGATTCAGCAGCCTGGCAATACGTCGACCGCTTTTGAAATAAAAGCTTTTGTATTGTTCGTGCTGATAGAAACAGAATTTAAGGCGCAGCCCGGCAGCGACTTTTCTAAAAGCGGCGGCCAGCCAGTTTCCCTGCAGACGGAATTCGAGATGATACCCACGACTCGGGCTCTGTATGTAACCATGTGCAACAAAGAGGCCCTGAAGAAATGCCACATGGCAATGGTTTACCCGGCGCGCTCCCGCAACTATGCGCATGCGGTCGACAAACTTCTCACGTAGAAACAGCTGATCTAAACCGGGCAACCAGATTCTGGCACCACGACAGACAATTTTCTGGCTGTCGGGGAGAATTGACTGAAGGCAATTTGCCAGCCGCCGGCGCAGATTTTTGCGGGCCCTGGCAAATGGAGTCAGACGCGAACCCTGCAGCAAACCTACGAGAAAAGACTGCTGACAGCAGAAAAGTTTATTGCTGCGGATAAGACTGACCAGTTCACGCCGGGTGGCGGCAGTATAATCAAATCTGCTCATTTATTTTCGCCCATCAGTCGTCGAAAAAGCTTTCATCTTCGTCTTCAGCATTTTCAACCGCTTTCGCCTGTGATGCGGCATTTTCGTTGATCAGCCCGATGAGAATTGCTGCGAGCAGATTCGGGTTATGGCGCAGCATATCTGATTCAAGCAGCATATCGGCGGCAACCACCCTTATGCCCATGTCTTCGATCTTCTTGACCGTCGGTGGCACCCAGAACTGGCTGCGGTTTTCGTATCTCGCCATCAGCGGTTTAGCGGCACGGCGCGAATTGACGACCACGATGTCGATTCGCTGCAGCGGGGTTTTTTCGAGAATGGCTCGCACATGATCAGCGGCATTGAAAGAATCGGTTTCGCCGGGCTGGGTCATCACGTTGCAGATATAAACGACACGGGCACGACTGTTATTGATTTTCTCCGCCACTCCGGGAACCAGCAGGTTCGGGATGACACTGGTAAACAGACTGCCCGGGCCAAGAACGATCATATTGGCGTCATCGATGGCGCTCAAAGCTTCCTGATTCGGAGTCGGAGCCGCAGGATTGAGGCTGATGCTCAAAATAGGGCGACGGGCATCACTGATTGCGGTTTCGCCGGTAATTTCGCTGCCGTCTTCAAACCTGGCAACCAGCTGCACGTTTTCATTGGTAACCGGAATTACATGCCCCTTGATCGCCAGAATACTGCTGGCTTCGCGCACGGCACTGCTGAAATCGCCAATTACACCGGTCATGGCGGCGATGAAAAGATTACCGAAACTGTGACCTTCTATCTCACCGCCTTCGCCGAAACGATACTGAAAAAGTCGAGATAACAGACTTTCAGACCGCGACAAAGCTACCAGACAGTTGCGGATATCGCCTGGCGGCAGAATCTGCAGTTCTTTGCGCAGACGGCCCGACGAACCGCCATCATCGGTAACGGTAACAATCGCGGTCAGATCCACCGGTAACTCTTTAAGACCTTTAAGTAGAGAACTCAGGCCCGTGCCACCACCCAGCGCCACCATCGACAGAAGTTTTTCTGTCGGCTGGCTGCGCTGAAAAACGAATTCGCGCAGACGCGTTGAAAGCCCGTGGTCTTTGCTGTCAAGCAGCCTGAATGCGGTTCTGAAGCCGCGATACAGCCAGAATGAACTGATCAGAAATGCCGAAAGCGCCGAAAAAGCCAGCGCCAGTGGGTGAAAGCTGCGCACCGTCTCGATACTGGCCGGCGCCAGCACAATTGTCGACAGCGATGCAAAAACGAAGCCGAAGCACATCATCAGCAGACCGAGCAGCAAAAAAGCCACCCAGCGTCTGGCCCTGACCTCATGGCTGAATTTGCGTCGCAACGACAGCAGCATCAGAATTCACCGCTCATCTTTGCACGCAGCTGTTTTGAGAATTTTTCGGCACTGAGAATGCCCATACGGCGCAGATAAAAATTCATCGCCGCCGTTTCAATGACAACCGCCAGATTGCGGCCTTCCCGCACCGGAATCGTCGTCGAAGGCACTTCGACCTTCAAAAATCTGGTGGTGCGCTGAAAAATACCGAGGCGGTCGTATTCCTTGTGGTCATCCCATTTTTCGAGGGTGATAACCATATCAACCGTTTTTTCGTCAGCGGTTGCAGCAATACCGAACAGCGATCTGATATCGATAATGCCGAGACCACGGATTTCCATGTGGTGTCTGATCATTTCGTCGGGTGACCCGACAACCTTGGTGTCGCTGATCTTCATCAGCTGCACCGCATCATCGGCCACCAGGCGATGGCCACGCTTTATCAGTTCGAGCGCGCATTCGCTCTTGCCTATTCCTGACGGGCCCATGATCAGAATACCAACGCCGTAAACTTCGACAAAAACACCGTGTACACTCTTGCGCGGTGCAAAGCGGTTGTGCAGATAGCGCGACAGCTGATAGATGAATTCGCCGGTGCGGGCTGAAGTGCGCAGCAACGGGATCTTTTTCTGATTGCAGAGTTCGAGAAGTTCGTCGAGTACCAGCAGGTCGTCGGTGATGATTATGCAGGGAATATTGAAAAACAGCAGCTGACGAAGTCTGACTTTGCGAATTTCGGCGCTCTGTTCACCAAGGTATGCCAACTCGGTGCGGCCGAGAACGATAATACGCTCGTAACCAAAATGCTCAAAAAAACCGGCAAGTTCGAGACCGGGTCGATGCACTTCTGACGATATAACCTTGCGGTCGAGGCCTTCTTTGCCGGCCACGACCAGGAGTCCCTGGTCCTGTACGATTTCTCTGACCAGAATCAGAGCCATAATCTTTGAACCTTTCGCTTGTTATTTTCTGTCAGCATAACGCAATCGCCAACGCTTTTCAATCTTCTGAGGGAACGACGGCCGGCGCAGGCGCTGCATCAATCCGTGCCAGACGGGCCGATGAGGTGGCGGCGATGACAATACCGCCAAGAATGAAGAGCAGCGAAAGCACCTGACTTGACGACATTCCCCAGTAGACAAAAGGATTCAATCTGATGAATTCAACAAAAAAGCGGGAAACGCCGAACCAGACCATGAAAAAGGCAAAGCGCCGGCCGCCACCTATGCGCCAGTTGACCAGCAGAAGAATTACAAGCAGCACGAAGGTCGAAATCGATTCATAAAGCGGTGTCGGGTGCACATGAATATCGACCGGCACCGCCTGGCCCGGAAAAAGTTTCGCATACAAAGCTGCCAGAGGTGGATTCTCGGCACTGAGCGTTGACACCAGCCCCTTCGGAAAGCTCATCGCCCACGGCAGTTCACACGGCAGGCCATAGCAACCGTCGCCAGCCACGATACAACCGAGGCGGCCGATGGCATAGCCGATCGCCATTCCCGGAACATAGATGTCAGCGATTCTGAAAAAAGGCTCACCAGACATGCGTACCCTGACAATACATAAAACAAGAGCCAGTACATAGCCACCCAGCACCGAGAAGCCAGTGGTTGAAAAAATCATTGAAACCGGGTCAGCGAGAAAAGCGCTGAAATTTTCGAAGATAAACAGCAGGCGCGAGCCAATCATGCCACCGAAAATCGCGAAAAAATGCAGATCCCAGGCGAGTTCAACATCGCAGTTGTTTTTTCTGAACTCCCGGTTGATCAGCAGAAAGGCACTGATAAAAGCGATTGCGAGTGTGACACCGTAAGAACCAATGCGGATCGGCCCATATTCAAATAGTATTGGATGCATGCCCATACAGTAACACAATGGCAATGATAATTCACTATTTCCAGAGACGACTTTAGTTTTCTGTACACTTTTTTTCTGCAGTTCAAAACTTTCGCAAATTTTTAAGGTATAGTTAGAAGTAGAATAAAATATTCGGAGGTCAATATGAACAGATACTCGCGTAAACTTGTCGCATTGCTCGTTCTGTTTACGTTTTTTGTGCAGCTGATGTCGCCGGCAATCGTTGCCGCCCAGGAAGCCAAAAATCAGAAAGCACAGATCGAAAAAGCGGTAGCTGATTATCAGAAGACCTACGACGAAATCATGGCGATCAAGCCGATCGAGCTCGGCAAAGTCTCTGAATGGACCCTGAACCGTATCAATGACATTAAAAACGCCTGGACCAACCGCCCTACCTGGCTTGGCGGCAAAGACCGCAGTGAAGAAGAAGAAAAGGCCCTGAAAGAAAAACAGGAACTCGAACGCTACGTTCCGAAGATCGAAAAAGCCAATAAAGACATCAAGAAGATTCAGGATGACGCCAAAAAGACCATGGAGCTGCTTAAGCAGGGGTCTTTCAAAGAGGCGGCCAGCACTGACCCGACCAAAGTCTATGAAAGTCTCGACGAAAATGCCAGTGCCCTCGGCATTTACCAGAAAGCACTCAAAGAGGCCGCCAAGGCTCTGTTAGATGCCGCCAACGCCCTGTCGACGGCCTCAATGGTTCTGGGCAGCGTCGGCCTTCTCTGCACCGCCATCTGCGCCTTTCCGCCCGCCGCCCCGATTGCAGGCCCGATTGCAGCAATAACCGGCAAAGCCGCCACCGCAACCGGTATTGCCGCTGCCATTCTCAAAGCCGCCGGCAACACCCTCAATACTGCAGCCGACAAGGCAATCACTGATGACAAGCAGTTTCTTGCTGTCGCCGGCAAAGAAGCAACGAAAGCCGCCGCTCAGGAAGCCCTCAACCGCGTGGTCTCAAAAGGCCTCGGCAACATTGCCGGTGGCATGGCAGACAACCTGGTTGGCGCCGCTGACGATATGATTGTCGACAGCGCCGGCAATCTGGTATCAAATTCAGCCAACAATGCTGCCGCCAAAGCCATCATCAAAAGAGGCGTCAGTGAAATTTTCAAACCGGTCAAATCAGAAGCTGCCAATACAACCAACGAAATAATCGACAGCGCGCCGCTGCCGGCAGCCAAATCACAGCCCGGCCTCAACTGGGATTAACCGTTTTTCACTTCAGAAAGTTTCGCCCCGTGGCAACATCTTTTTGCGTGCATTCTGCCGCAGAATGCTGTTGTGCGGGGCGAAACTGTTCAGAGACAATGACACCGGCGCGGGTTTAATGGTATCTTAATGCTGACTGCAAAAAAGTCAGGTTTCCTGCAAACCCTGCTGCCGGGTCGCAGAACCGGTTAAATTTTACGGGAATCAAAATTTTAAATGAACATACCGCAGAAAGAGAGCACGTGGTCTAGATCAGCCCGGGTCGCTGTTTTCAACCAGCGCCGCGGTTTTGTTCTCTTTCTAGTAATAACTTTCGCGCTGGTCATGCTGATCATGATCATCGGTCTCAGCCGGCACAAGAGCGGCGCAGTTCTGCAGTTGAACCGCACAATCGACCAGGAACGCGTGGTTTTGCTCGCGCAGGCCGGCATCAACGAAATGCTCGCCATCGTCAAAGCCCAGGTTAATGACCCGAACAGCCCGATCGGCTCACGTATCCGCAGTTTCTGGCAATCGAAGCCGGGCGGCGGTGCAAAGTCGGTTTACAAAGCCGATTTTTCAGCGGCGCAACTGGGGCAGGCCAACAAGCTTGTCGACGAGTATCTTGGCAAGAACGGCGAAGTATCAGGGCAGGTAAATATTATTGT
>JAKQKW010000247.1 GCA_029560455.1 Candidatus Rifleibacteriota bacterium | reverse complement strand
GCTTCAGAGGGCGCTTCGCATGCTCTGCAGCAGCTCGATCAGGCCTACGAATATGTTGAGCGACTGGTGCTCGTTTCGCCGGACGGCATGCTGCTGAATCACTCCAAGCCGGATCAGAAATGCAATTACAACCCTTTCGGTGCCTGAACAACTTCTTTTTAATTCGGCTCAGAGCATTTTCTTCTCTCCAGAAGCCTTTCATGTCAAGGCTCCAGTTTCTGAAAGCCCTCAGAGCCCGGTTGTCATTTCGACCGTTTCTTTTCTGAAGCTGCGAAAGTCACTCGAAGGCATCACTTTCGGCACCAATTTTCGCTATTTTCTCGTTACCCAGACGGGTGAAAACATTCTTGAACAGCCTGATTTCCCGAAAGAGCTGATCTCTGACCTCATGGAAAAACCCTGCGGTGCCTACGACCTGTTGCCGAAGGGCAATGGCACCTCGCCCCAGGTCGCTATTTCCCTGCCGATTCTGCATTATGGCCTGAGAATTTTCGTCTTTCAGAATGCAGGCGAAGTCTACGCGGTCGCCAGATCGATTGGCGAAAAGACGCTCAAATTCGTCATTCTGCTGTCGGTTGTTGCGTTCATGCTGGCGACCTGGTTCAGTATCAGAATGACCAGACCGATCATCGAGATCGCCCACAAGGCTGATGAGCTCAGCGAAGGCAATCTCGAAGCGACCGTCGATATGAACCGCAGCGATGAACTGGGTTTTCTGGCCGGCTGCTTCAATAACATGAGCCGCCGCATCAGGAAAAAAGTAATGGAGCTCAGCGCCCTTTATCGGGTTACTCAGCTGATTAACACCTCGGCAACCTACCAGCAGGCTCTCGATGGTTGCCTTGAGCATCTCGTCGAGATCTTTCAGGCCCGTCGCGGTTCGATTATGCTGCTGAACGAAGATCGCACGCTGCTGAAAGTAGAGAGCTTCAAAGCTGCCGGCGTCGCCCTGGACGGAAACTCAGATCCCCGCCTGCGCGGAGATGACACAAAGAAACCAGCTACAGGCGAAGAAGCTGCTGTAACCTCAGAAAAAGCCGTTTCAGAAGCTTCTACCGGGAGCTCAACCGGTGCTGCCAGGCCCAGATTTGCGCTTAAAGTCGGCGAAGGCATTGCCGGCGAGGTTGCGAAAAGCGGTGAGCCGATTCTCTGCATGGACTGCCGGACCGATGAACGCTTCAAGAATTACGACAGCAGCGCCGGCACAAAGTCGCCTGACACACTGATCTCGGTGCCGCTTACCGTGCATGGCAATATCATGGGCGTCATCAATCTGGCTGACCGCTCGAACAGCCGTCCGTTTACCTCTGAAGACCTCGATCTGCTGCTTGCCGTCGCCAATCAGATGGCCATGTCGATCGATAACGCCAGACTGCACGAATTGTCGATTGTTGATACCCAGACCGAACTGTATGTGCGCAAATTTTTCGATATAAGACTCGAAGATGAAATCAAGCGCGCCCGGCGCTTCGGGTTTCCGCTTACGTTGGTCATTTTCTGCATTGATGGTTTTTCGGGTCTTAATGACCGATATGGCAGCGGGGCTTCAGACGCGGCACTTTTCGACCTGGCAAAAATTCTGCGTGATTCGGTCAGGGCAACCGACATTACCGCCCGCACCGGAACTGATGAAATGGCGGCAATTCTCGCCCACACTTCGGCCGAACAGTCGCTGATTTTTGCGGAGCGCCTGCGCGAAAGAATCGCCGCGTTTCCGGTCAGGCGTGATGGCTTTGAATTCAACGTCAGCGTCAGTGTCGGCATTTGTCAGTTCGAAAATGCCGTCGAACGCCATTATCAACTGGTCGAGCGTGCCCATGAAGCGATGCAGACCAGTGCCGGCCGTGGCAATACAACCACAATCTGGCAGAGAAAGGAAACCCAGTCATGAGAATCTTAAGAATTCTGCTGATTGCGATGTTTGCAGGCTGCTGCCTGACTTCAGCTTCCTATGCCGGCGATGAATACCAGGTGCGGTTGATCAAGAAGTTTTATTCGATGGGCACAGCCACCATCAATGGTACCTATTACCCCGTCGGAAACTCAATTGCCCGTCTTTTCAGCATCAAAATGAAGAATCTGGTCACAATTGCCGAACCCACTGCCGGCTCACTTGCCAACATCGAATACCTCAGGCGGGGTCACATTGATCTGGCCCTGGTTCAGAGTGATGTGGCCTGGATGGCCTTCAATGGTGCCCATAACTTTTCTGGTAACCGCTTCACAGAACTTCGCATTCTGGCTTCACTTTATTCTGAAGTAATTCAGATAATTGTCAGAGCTGATTCGGCAATAAAGAGTATCGAAGATCTTAAAGGCAGGCGCATCGCAGTCGGTGAAAAAGACAGCGGCAGTGCCGCCAGTGTCATGCTGGTGCTTGGTGCTGCCGGGTTGAAACCCGAAGATTACACCTTCGTCTACGAGCGCTTTACCCGGGCAACCGAGTCTCTCAATGATGGTTACGTCGATGCGGTTTATTATGCCGGAGCAGTTCCTGCAGATGGTATCAGCCGTCTGGCGTCTAAAACTCCTTTAAGACTGGTGGCTGTTCCTTTTGCAGTTCGAGAGAAGCTGGTATCGGAATACCCATATTTTTCAGCTGAAACGATACCCGAAAAATCATATCAGGGTCAGGAAACCCAGGTTCAGACAGTTGGTTTCAGAGCCCTGCTCGCCGGTACCGAAAATCTGCCGCGCGACGAAGTTCTGAGCATGCTGCAGGTGATCTATGACAATCCCGAAATGATATCTGACCAGAACAAAACCATCATCAGGCCAGACATCGTGCATGGCATCTCGGGCGTCGCCGAAGAAATGCTGCACCCCGGTGCCAAACGCTTTTTCACCCTGCACCAGAAAAAGTAACCGCAAGATTCTGTACCGGCCTTATTGAAAAAGGGCGAGAAAATAATGCTGCCATGCCTCTGGCGGCATTATTTATTTTGGGTATAATCAAGACAATCCACTACTGTATGGCGGGGTATTTATGAAATTAACAAGAGCTGGTTTTAAAACCGCATTTTTGCTGCTGATTCTTACTTTTGTTCTTAATCTGGTTGCATTTGCCGCGCAATCTGACTCGAAGGCCTTGTTTGACCGCTATCAGGCTGTTTATAAAAGCTATCGCGAAGCGGTTGAAGCCCAGGCCAATGCCGAAGAAATCAAACAGCTGGCTGCTGAACTGCAGACTGCCTGCAAGGAATATTATAATTCAATCGGCGTAACCGCTTCATTCAGCAGCGATGATCAGGCTGAGCCGACTCTGAGCTCAGACACCGAAACCCGTGGTTCTGACATTTCAACCGCAACCCGCACCGGTTCGAGAGTGATTGCGCAGAAAAGCGAATTACAGAAGAAATACGAAAGTATTGTGCTGGCATTGGCTGCTCCTGACCGTTCAGCGAAGCTCGCCGACATTCAGAAGCAACTCGAAGATTTTATTGCCGGCTGTACTGACCAGAGACTGCTTAAAGATGCGACTTTTCAGCTTGCCGACCTGGTGCTTGAACGCACCTCAAGCCTTGCCAAAGCCCAGGAAGTTCTTCTCGCCTACGCAAAAACCACTAAAGACGCCGAAAACCGCCGTCAGGCCATGGCCCACATTAAAATGCTGCGGCAGAAAAGTGTTGTGGCGAAAAAACGCGAAGAATTCAAGGCAATTCAACAGAAAACTGTCAGCCAGTGGGGCAAATACTCAAAAACATCATGGCTGGCGCTTCCGGTTAAACTTTTTGACCTCGGTTCCTACAGCGTAAATAACATTCAGCGCCGTTTCAAGGCCAGGGAACTCGATAAGGCGCTCGAAGAATTTGACCGCTCGGTTCTTGAAACCTATCCGGCCGGCTCGGCCGACGCTCTGACCCGCTCGCGCCTGGTGCCGTTGAATCGCGTCAGAATGCTGGTAAATGGCCGAACCAGCTTTCATTATCGTCTCGAATATGCGAAGCGTGCCCAGTCGAACCTCTATGTTCAGACCCTGCTGTTTCAGGATGACGAAACCGGCAACGCCCTTACCGATATCATGTGCGAAAGAGCACAGAGCGGCGTTGACGTTAAGCTGATCCTTGACGACTTCTTCTCTTTCGGCAAAAAAGACGGGGTTATTCAGCGTCTGCGCAATGCCGGTGTCAAGGTGCTCATCAACAACCCGATTCTTAAAAACCTGGCCAAAGCCAATTTCCGTTCGCATCAGAAGCTTTTCATCATCGACGAAACCATCGCCATCGTCGGCGGTATGAATATCGGTGACGAGTATGCAAAAGGCGAAATCTCCGAATATGGCTGGCGTGATACCGATGTCGAGCTGCAGGGACCGGTAGTCAGAGAAATCCTTGGGCTCTTCGAGCGCAACTGGGAAGACCTGACCCTGAACAAATGGAACGAAACCGGCGAAATCAGCAGATATAAAAAGGCCAAAACCGATGTTAACACTTTCAAGGGGCTGAAGAACGTCGACAAGCTTATTCGCGGCCCGATTCCCGTTTATTTCGCTGTTCCGCCGGTATTTGAAGATGTAAATGCCCGCTTTGTAACTACCGCACCTATAAGCGATAAAGATGACAATATTCTTGACCTTTTCGAGATCTATCTGAACCGCTCCAGAAGCGAAGTGGTTTTTCAGTCGGCCTATTTCATTCCGACCGACCGCCTGGTTACCGCTATCGAAGACGCCGTTCTGCGCGGTGTTGAAGTGAAGGTGATTACTAACTCGATCGAGTCGAACAATCACCCAAGCGGTGGCTGGGCCGGCCGCGACTCTTATGAAAAGGTGCTGCGTGCCGGTGCGCGCATTTTCGAATGGCAGGGCGCCCAGACACTTCACTCGAAGGTCAGCCTTTTCGACCAGTTTGCTGTTACTCTCGGTGCCTATAACGTGAATTCCCGCAGCCACAGCTGCGACTCTGAAGACGTCATCGCCTTTGAAGACTTCAGGGTTGCCCGCGCTTTCAAACAGATGCTCAACAAAGATTTTGCCCGCTGCCGCGAAATCACACTTGAAGAAGTTCAGGGCTGGAACAGCGACATGATGAAGAAAATGCGCATGGAATTCTTCAACCTTTTCAAATTCATGTTCTGATTTTAAGCGCACAAAATGACGGCCCCAGAGACTATCTCCGGGGCTGTCTTTACGTTCGACATGCTGGTTGCATTGCCTGATGCCATGCGGTAGAATTTTGTGACACGAAATAGCTGACCGACAGGTTTGTAATAGAGAACAGGAGTTCAGATACATGGATTTTCGGAGGAAGCTTCAGAGCCTTGAAAAAATCATCAGCATGGGTGAGAAGCTGCTCACCACATTCGATGTCACTGAACTACTGGATGCTCTTGTCGATAGCGTTTCTTCGCTGCTCGATTCAGAAGGGGCGACGCTTTACCTTGTTGATCCGTTCGAAAAATGCCTTACTTCACAGAGCATTCACGCCGATGGCATCAAAGAAGTCACAGTTGAGATTAATAACCGTTCTATTGCCGGGTATACGGCTTTGAACCGGGTTTCTATAAATATCTCAGATGCTTATGGCGATCTGAGTCACATCCACCCGGAACTGAAATTTAACCGCCATTACGATGAGGTCAGCGGGCGAAAAACCCGTAATCTGATTACCCACCCGCTGCTGATAAACGACGAACTGATCGGGGTATTTCAGGTAATTAATAAAAAAAATGGTGATTTTGACGAATCTGATCAGATCGTTCTGAAGAATTTTTCGCTGGTGGCGGCGATTGCGATCATGAACGCCCGCCTGATGGAGAGGGTAATGGAAGCCCAGGCCGGTGCCTACAACGTTATGGAAAACGCTTCAGATCTGGTAATTGTTCAAAACAGCGTCGGTTGCCTTTTACACCTGAACCGCAGTGCGATTGAATACCTGCGCGGACGGGGGCGGGTCGCCGAAGTGATCGGCCAGAGCTTTATCGATGTTTTTCCCGAACTGAGCAATCTGACTGCCGAAATTCAGAAGGTCGTCGATGGCTAGCTCGATCGCTCTGTTTCAACCGGCAAGCCGGCTTTTGTAATTTTTACCGAAAAGAATATCTGCCATCAGATTGAAAAGGTCATTCTGATGATCAGGCGACCATGTTGCTCAACCAGAGGGGAAGCGCCAGAACCCTCGAACTGAAGTTCGACGCATTTTGTGTCCTATGAATGAAAAAGAAAAACCCCGTGTTCTGATCGTCGATGACAACCCTGATAATCTTATGGTTGCGGCTTCTGCTCTGGCCGAACAGGGATTTTCGCTGATGCTTGCCCGCAGCGGTGCCGAGGCTCTTGCTGCTGCCGATCGGTTCATGCCCGATGCGATTCTGCTTGACGTGGTCATGCCAGAACTTGATGGCTTCGAAACCTGCCGGCGTCTCAAAAATAAAGCCCAGTGCCGCGATATTCCGGTTATATTTCTGACCGCGAGAAGCGAGCAGGAAGACGTGCTCGAAGGTTTCAAAGCCGGCGGTGACGACTTTATCAGCAAGCCCTTCAACAAGGAAGAAATGCTGCATCGGGTCGATGTCCATATCCAGAGATTTCGCCTGCAGCAGCAGCTGCAGAAAAGAAACGAGACGCTCCGGGAAGAGATCGAGCTCAGGCGCAAACGCGAATTGCAGTTAAGCATTTCTGAACGGGCCAGGGTTGCAATGCGCATTGCTGCCGGAATTTCGCATCATTTTAACAATATGTTTCAGACTGTGCTTGGTTACAGCGAGCTGATAGAAGCTGCTGCAAAACCTGAATCAGAAATTGTCAGGCAGGTGCGCCGCATTGTCGCAGCCACGCAGAAAACCAGGCAGGTGGTCAATCAGCTGTCCAATTACCTTGGCAATTCAAATAACGAACCTTCAGAGATTCACCTTGAAGACGTCTTTGCCGAAATCGAAGTCGCTTTTGCCGGTATTTTGCCTGGCGGAGTTTCGCTTACATCAAGCATTGCCAGAAACTGCCCGAACCGGGTTTTTAACCGTACCGATATCATTCAGGCCTTGACTAATATCGTGATGAATTCGATTGAGGCAATGCCTGCTTCGGGTGGCCAGATCAACATAAAGGCGAGTCTTGTTCATGGTCGTGACTACGCCAGGCAGATAGAGAATGTTGATTCCGGGGCTGATTATGTCGAGATCGCGGTTGTCGATAACGGAACCGGCATGGAAAAAGCGGTTCTCGAAAAGTCCTGTGAACCGTTTTTTACCACCGCAGGCAACTTTGCCGATAAAAACGGTCTTGGCCTCTCTGTTGTTCAAGGAATCATGCACGCGAGCGGCGGTTTTTTGAGCATCGACTCAGAGATGGGCAGCGGCACTGTGGTCAGACTGCTTTTTCCGGTTTCAGGTGTTGTCTGAATGGGCTTTGGCCACGATTTTTTCAATATCGGGTTCAGTTGCGGCAACACCGGTTTTCCAGAGTGAGAGAAACTCGATGTTTTTGCGGGCGCTGACTCTGGGCACCGGCGCAAGTGCATACAGCTCGAGACCGGCGCTCTGAAGCTGCTGTTTAAGCTTTCTGATGATTTCAACCTGGGTCTGCGGTTCGGTGATTACGCCACCTTCTGGGACCTGCGAACGTTCGGCTTCGAACTGTGGTTTGATCAGGGCGACGATCATGCCGTCGCTTTTCAGCATTCGGGCTGCTTTGGGCAGAATCATCGTCAAAGAAATGAAGGAGACGTCGGTAACTATGAGATCGAAAGGTTCGCCGAGTGCATCGTCAGCAAGAGTTCTGAAATTGGTGCGGTCACGTACCGTTACTCTCGGGTCGTTCTGCAGGCGTGAATTCAGCAGGCCGTAGCCAACATCGAGAGCAACGACCCGGGCGGCGCTGTTATGAAGCAGGACGTCGGTAAAACCGCCTGTAGATGCGCCAATATCGAGACAACGCCAGCCGGCGGGGTTGATGGCAAAGTCGGCAATAGCTTTTTCAAGCTTGAGGCCGCCGCGCGAAACCCAGCGGCAGAACCGCCCCTTCAGCTCAAGCAGCGTATCAGTCGAAGCTTTCTCGCCGGCCTTTTCCCAGACGTGGTCACCGCTTCTGACTTCACCGGCCATAATGAGGCGACGGGCCTGTTCTACATCGTCAACGAGACCCTGAAGCACTGCCAGTTCATCAATTCTGACTTTTTTTACCATAACAGGCGTCAGGATAACATGGCTGGCCCAGATACCCAAACTTTTATACCAATGATGTTGTTCTGTTGGTGATGACAGGCTATACTATCGAAGAGAAGATTAGCAGAGGTGAAGAGATGGCAGAGATTCGCTGTGGGCAGTGTTCTTCGGTGTTCAGCATTCCCGAAGATTATGCTGCTCCCTATGTAAAATGCCCGGATTGCGGTTCGCACCAGAAAAATCCGACTCTCACCACCCAGGAACCGGTTTATCGCATTCTCGATCATGCCGGGCGTCAGCGGGCTGCCCAGTCTGTTGCCGCACCTGTTGAACCACCGGAAGAGTCAGTGGCCGAAAAGCCTGTGTCAGCCGGCCCGAGAATTGCTCCACCGGTTGTGGCTCCGGCTGAAAAGAAGCAGGCGGCGCAGGCAGCTATGATCGATCACAAGATCAGCGGTCGGCCGGTGAGTGAGAGAAAAATTCTTGAAGATGCTCTCGGCAAAAACGGTATGGAAATGGTTTTTCAGCTGGTGGCAGGCTATCTCGATGAGTTGAACGAGAACCGTCGTCAGGCCGAGAAAACCAGGGCAATGCAGGCGCTGATGCGGGCTAAGTTCCCGGCTGAACTGGCTGCCAGAGCGGTTGCGTTTGCCGAAAAAAGCCCGGAAACCGAAGCGATTATCTGGGGCAACTATCTTTCGTCGCTGAAAAAAGGGCTGCTGCTGCTGGGTGCTGGTGCCATCATTTCGCTTGTCGTTTATTTTGCCGCCAA
>JAKQKW010000223.1 GCA_029560455.1 Candidatus Rifleibacteriota bacterium | reverse complement strand
CCCGTTATCAGGGCCGCTGACACTGACGCAAAAGTCACTTTCCGCATTACTCTGCTGCAACCCGGCGATACAAAAAACCCGACCGTCACCTTTCTTAAAACCGCGACTGTTCAATCTGATGGCTCGGCCACCACAAATTTTACAGGCCTGCCAGAAGGTTCTGCCATCGGTGAAATAACGATCGACGGCGGCAATATCGGCGGCAAATCGCTGTTTCACGGTGCTTCCGATCTCTTCCCGGGTGACAACACCATCACTGTCAGCCCGAAAGGCTCGCTGCACGAATCAGACATTCTCGCCAACGCCATGCTCACGATTGCCGCCGACCCAGAACTGATCAAAATTGCAAAGCCCAATCTGGTAACTAACGCCGCCAATGTCGCAGCAACTCTGCTTGCAAATCCGGGCGAAAATGTTTACACAAAGGTTCTTGAGAGCATTACCAATAGTTCTTTGGCCTTCGATCCGACAAAATATACGCAAATCGAAATTTCGACGCCTGATGGCACGGTCAGCGGTCATGGCCTGAACTCATGGCTGAAAAACTTAGAACAATTCTGGCAGGGAACCCAACTTTCAGGTACCGGCATGCTGCCGGTAAATGTTTTACGTCAGGGCATCGGCGACTATGCGCTTGTTTTCTGGCAAAACCAGACAAAAAGCAGCACTGCTTTCAGCAAATTTTCCACCACAGACGGAGCCCTTTTAAACTACCTTCATAATACCGGAACAAATGGATTTCTTCCGCAGGGAAACCAGATTCTGCCAGGAGACGGATCAATCGTCATCGCCGGTTCATTTGCCGGAAAACCGGCGTTGGTTCGCTGGAACGGCAAGGAAAATACAGATCTCGCATCCGGACTCACTGCCAGCGGTCTGACCTGGAACAGTGTCTTTGAAATTTCTTCAATCGATATCGCTTCGGCCACAATTTCTTACCTTGAATACGACAAGGTTGGCACCGGCAAAATTCTCTGCTCGATAAAAGATCCTGCAGCCGGCAATCGGCTGTTTTTTGTCGACCCGAATACCGGCGTTGCCACCGAGCAGCAGCAGAACAACCATTTCGGGTTGTGGGCACAGGTCGGAAGTGGCTCCATAGCACTGGGCTGGGATGGTCTCGACGCCGCCGCAAGTTACAAGGTCTATTATGCTACCGGTACGGCACTCGCAACCCAGACGGCGCCACTGGTTTCCACGTCAGAAAAAATTCTGCTGTTCGAAAATTTTGTTAACAACCAGATTTATTCATTTCAGGTAGCTGCCATCGCCTCTGAAGGCCACACATTAGCCTGGTCGACTTTAATCGAGGCTACTCCGGTCGGAGCTGCCGACCCGATCATTTACTCAAACTGGAAGCTCGCCACCAACACCTTTGAAATCGGCTCAGCCGCCCTGGCAAAAGTTAAGATTCTGTCTTACGACGAAAACAGCAAGATGATGCAACTTGAAGTAACAGAAACCATTTCTCTGGGCATGAATTCGATAATAACCGGTGTTTATAACGACAAGCCGCTCTGCGTTAAACTTGGCCTGCTGATGGCTATTGGCGGCACCCTACCACCATCGGGACCGCCCACCGGCCCGACCCAGCCAGGAACTGTCGCCCCCGGCACTTATCAGGTACCGGTTTCCGGGGCTTCGATGGAAGAAGTTTTTGAAACCTGCAAATACGTCTTCAAAGGAAAAATGTCGCAGCTGCCTGCAATGTCAGAGCGCTTGCTCAGCCCTTCCGACCCGCTTTATCAGTCTAAAATCATGTATCTGCGCCGCGGCGGCCTGCGCCAGTCTCTTAGAGCCGGCCTGACCCGGCCGATTTCCGCCGATCCGTCATTGGGCGACCTTTCGCTTGAAATTGATAATTTCGAACTTGACCCGGATGTGGTAGTCGACTTTTCTACCAGTTTTGGCAGTATTACCCAGTTTGAAATGCGTGTTGATGGCTATGCCACCTGTGACATCTATTTAAAACTTCTGGCATCAGCCGCGGTTGAAATGCCGGCCATTGAAGGCATCCTGCTGCCCCACAATGAGATTCCATTCTTCGTTGGCCCGGTGCCAGGCACCTGGGGGCGTGAGATAACCGCCTCATGGAAATTCACTCTAAAAGCCGAGGCCGAACTTAAGGCAGGCACCAAAATGCGGGTCGATTTCAGATCAGGCGTGAATTATTTCAGCGAAAGCGGCTGGAATGGTCAGTTATTATGGCGCGTCAAAAATACCCCGATCTTCGAGGCAAAGCTTCAGGGCACTTTCACCAATGAAGCTGCCATCGAGATGAAAAACTCACTCAAAGTCGGCGGTCTGGCCGGCCCTGAGCTTACTCTCAAACCATATATCAAATCTGAAGCTACGGTCTCTACCGACAAACCCTGCCAGGTTGACGCCGCCCTTTCGATGGGCATGCAGGGCGAACTTAAAGCAATCGTGCAGGCCTGGAGCTATAACATCGGTGAATGGGGCAGCACCTTCGAACCGTTCGGCCCACTGGTAATTGCTTCAAGAACATTTTCTGCCAACGCGACCCCGACACTTAAGGTCACCGGGGCGGTAAATCTCAATAACGAAATCAGAGACTGGCCATGGCCTGCAGGTGGTTACTACCCGCACGCCTGCACAACCACTGGCACCGACAGCATTAAACTGGCGATGGATGATGCAAAAGGCTTGAACAAGGGTTTGAGCAAAGTCGAAGTTTCGGTCGATGATAACCCGCCGTTTCTGATATTTACACTGGCCTCTGAAACTTTTTCGTCTGGCTATACCATGACCCCTTATCCTGTTCAGACCGATCTGATCTTAAGCCTGCCGCTAAATAACGATGAAAACATGTTTGCAGGCTATGAAGAGCAATTCTATAAGTGGTATACGCCGTTCAGACTGCTTCCAGGGCCGCATGAGTTTGCGTTCAAGGTCTATGACAAGTGCGGCGATTTCTCAATTGCCACCCATGCAGTACTGGTAGCCCCGGAAGAAGAAGGTATCTGGAGGGTCAAAACCGCTGCTGGCAGCGAAACCTGGCAAATTGGTATAACCGGCTTTGAAAAGGGCAACCTGCCCGAACGTGCAAGAACGATTGAGCCGGTTCCTGATGCATTCAATATTTTGCCGGTGAAAGACGGAGCGGTAAAACATTACGACGATCGAGACGGAAAACTCCTCCTGGAAGGCGCTTTCAAAAATAATGTCAGAACCGGGATCTGGAAAAAATTCCTGTCTACCTTTGAAACCAGCAATTACAAAAACTTTGCCCATCAGATTGAATTCGCAGATGGGGGGCAACCTGTCAGTTGCCTGCATTTGAAGGATTATGCAGAAGAATCTATGCAGGATTATTGCATCAAGATTGACAAAACCCCTTCGGGCGCTGCGCAGTTCACAACCCTGGCTACTGATACGAGTTACATATACCAGGATCTATTTATCGACTCGTTTGAAACCGGTATCAGAACTATAGGATTCGAAACCGCAACCTGCGCTTATGATATCGAAACTTTCGTGGGTGGCCAGCGCAACGGTATTGCCACACATTCTCTGTATCTTGAATATGAGTCAACAGTTAAAATTGAGAATGGAGAATATTCGAGCAATCTTAAAACCGGCAAATGGGTCAAAAAGGTATTCAAGAACGTCACCGAGCTTTATTCAACTACCGAGAATAACTTCAGCGCTGGAATTCTCAACGGTGAAGTATCATACGCACTTGCTGACGGCTCCTGGAAAATAACCGGTGCCTACACGCAGGGAGCCAGGTCAGGGACATGGTCTGAACATGTCAGTGTTACGCATCCTTTTTATGGTCCAGTGGACAAACAGGTCAGCTATCAGAATAACAAACCGGAGGGTGCTTTTACTCTGACAGCAGCAGGGGCTTATGTCAACGGCTCTTATTCTGACGGACAGCCGGTTGGCGCGCTTAATAATAAATGGTCGATACGTAATACCAATGGCGATTGGGTAGGCAGTTACACAATTTCATCAGATCCGATCTCTACCCCTGATGCAATTTCCGGGACTTCTTCGTCGCCAGAAGCGAATGATGATTGGATTCAAAAATACTAATCTTCTGTCACATATAAGATTTCCGCCTGTACACATTCCGGGCATAAAAATTTGCCGGTTTGCCATCTAAAAAAGACTTCACGCGGTCTCTGAACTTTCAGAGAACCGCGTGAAACTTTTTAATCAAGCTTGCACCGATTGTTAACTGTCGAGCAGGCGTTCCTGAACTTTCCTGGCGGCGCTGCCGAGCGCGTCTTTGGCGTTTTTCTGGCCAGAGAGAACCGCTTCGATTTCGGGGTTCACCAGGTCTTCGAGCAGACCGAAGTCTTTAACGACCGGGTTCGGGCCGGCGTGTTTCATCTGTTCCATGAAGGTCATCAGGTGCGGGTCTTCGAACTTGACCAGATCGTAGGCACCCAGATTGATCGGCAGCTGATTGAGCTCTGTGCACCAGCGCACCTGATTTTCGGCACTGGTGAAGAAGGTCAGAAAGCTGTAACAGGCTTCGGCATACTTCGAACCCTTGAAAATCACCACGTCGGTGCCGCCAACATTGGTCGAAGTGCCGGCCGGGCCGGCTGGTATCAGACCGACGCCAAAATCCATCTTGGCATTCTTGAATTTGGCGAGGTTCCAGGGTCCCATCATGATCATCGCGTATTTGCCGTTAACAAAACCCTGTTCAGGGGTAATCGCACCGGGGCGCCAGGCGCCGGCTTCGATTTTATGTTTCGCAAACAGGCTGGCCATCATCTCGACGGCTCCAACCGCCGCTTCTGAATCGATCAGACATTTCGTGCCGTCTTCAGAAACGATTCTGGCGCCATAGGTATTGAGAAAAGTCAGGTTCCACCACAGGGTGTTGAGCATCGCAAAGGCATACTGACCCTTCGATTCGTCGGTCAGCTTCTTGCCGAATTCGATGAATTCTTCCCAGGTTTTCGGCAGAACATTGGCAAATTCGTCGGCTGGCGCAGCAGCTGCGCTGTCAGTCTCCGCCTGAGGTGGCAGCAACCCGGCATCTCTGAACATCTGGCGGTTGTAAAACATCGCAACACAGTTGCTCTGATCGGGCAGGCCGTAGAATTTGCCACCAACATTGCATGAACCGATGGCGGCCGGCAGATACTGGGCTCTGATACTTTCAAAACCGAGGGTTCCGAGGTCGACCACCGCATTTTTACGGGCCAGTTCACAGACGAATGACCAGTCGACGCGGGCCATGTCGGGGCCCTGACCAACCGTCAGGGCGGTGCGCAGCTTCGGCTTGTGGCCATCGAACGGAATACGAACCGGGCGAATGGTGAACTTCGGGTTGCCCGTTTCCCATTTTTTGATGATTTCGCGTAATATCACTTCTTCCTGGTCGTTGTAGGTGTGCCAGAAGGTGAGAATGGTTCTACCGTCAGGGCTGGTGGCTATTGAGTCGTCCCAGCCGACGAAAACCAGGGCCAGATAAGCGATTACCGCAATTATGATCAGGTTTCTTTCTTTCATGGCTGCT
>JAKQKW010000181.1 GCA_029560455.1 Candidatus Rifleibacteriota bacterium | reverse complement strand
TATCAATGCCTGAATTTTTTCGAGATGTGAGCCCTGCCAGTAAACCTGCTGGCAGCTCTGGCACTGAAAAAAATTGTGGTAATAGAGTTTCGTTTTCGGTTCGAGCAGGTGCAGGACCTCTGCTTTTTCAACCCTTTCGAGAATTCCGTTACACTTTGCGCATCTGGTGAAAGGCTGTAGCTGCTCGCGCAGATCGAATCTTCTGATGACTTCTTCAAGCTGCTCGACCGGAAACTGTGAACGCAGCAGATAGCCCCGGTCTATTTCTTTGCGCATCAGCAGACGTCGGTCTCTGGTTAACAGCACTTTTTTGTGATCGACAACTGCGTTGAAGAGTTCTTCGTCGGTGATGTGGTTGTGGTATTCGACGTCGAAGCCAAGCAGTCGCATCTTTTCGGCGAGTTTGCCGAGATGGCAGTCGGCTGCGAAGCGCAGATTTCGAAGTGGTCGCTGCTGCAGGCGTGTCAGGCCCGAAATATCGAAAGATTCAAAAACCGGGTAAACGCTGATCATGTCACCATCGGCAATGCGTCGCTCAAACCCGCTAGATTCGCCGTTAACAACGATCAGATCGACTTCAGTGTGAGGTACGCCGAACGATTCTATGAGATCTTTCATTGTCGTGGCGTGCGCCAGCGTCTTTTCGACCGGGCGCTTGCGCAGATCGGCCCTGATGAAGTCGTTCAGCTCTTCGTAGAACCTGATGGTAATTCTGAGCATAAAATAATTGTTCCCGCGCGGTATATGCTGCAGGCGCGGCTTTGATCAGCTCGGTGCCTGAATTTTATCAACGCTGATGTTTTATGAACTGACCAGTTTCAAGCTCTTCGAAAGCAAGGTCGAGCTCTTCCTGGGTGTTCATGACGATTGGCCCGCCCCAGGCAACTGGTTCTTGCAATGGCGGCCCTGAAAGAATAATCATGCGCAGCCCTTCTTTGCCTGATTTGAATTTAAGCAGTTTTCCCGGTTCGAAAAGCAGAGTGGTTTTTCCGGAATATTCTTTGCCGTCGCTGAAAATACCCGAGCCATAAAAATTATACGAAAAAACGGTATTCTCAGCCGGGGTTTCAAGCTCAAATTCTGTCTCAGCGGGCAGATTGACATCCATGAACAGTGGTTTGACGTAACGGCCGCTGAATGCGCCTTCTGTGTCTTTATAGTTGCCTGAGATCAGCTTTATTTCACAATTCTGATCTTTTATCAGAGGGATTTTACCTGCAACTATGTCTCCATATGCAGGCTCTGCCATCTTGTTGCCGGCAGGCATGTTAAGCCAGATCTGCACGCCAAGCATTTTTCCCGGCGGTTTCGGCATTTCCTGATGAACGATGCCGCTGCCCGCCGTCATCCACTGGCAGTCGCCGCAAAAAATCGTTCCCTTGTTGCCAAGGCTGTCGCCGTGTTCTACCTTGCCTTCGATCAGGTAGGTTATGGTCTCGATGCCCCGGTGCGGGTGCCACGGAAAGCCCTTCTCATAATCTTCCGGCCGACTGTTGTCGAACGCATCCATCATCAGAAACGGGTCGAAATCGACCACGTTTTTATGGGCAAAGACCCTTACCAGGCGAACTCCGGCGCCATCATGCGTCTCGATTCCCCTTACGACCTGCCTGATTTTTCTCGAATCTTTCATGGCCAGACCTCTCTTCGCTCTTGATACATCCGCATTCTGTACAATGATACATCAGCCCCAGGCAAAGTGCGAATTCAGTATCGCGAGAAAACCATTCGCGAACTCTGTTTTTAAAGCCTATTTTAGAAATGGGAGCCAGTGACTCCCGAATTTGCAGGTTTGCTTTTGCCTGAAAGCAAAGACCCCTGAAACCATTATGGTTTCAGGGGTCTTCTAAGCAGCGAGGGGAAACGGGGTTCGATATATATTAAAATGGCTTCAGTGGCTTGAGTTGTCTTGCGATACGCCAGCCTTTGTCAACTTTTTGTCAACAATCATTCGAATGAAATGATCAGGCTTTCTTTTTCTGGTAAAGCCCGGTCAAAGACTCCCGCAGTAACTTCGAAAAATTTATATGATTCTCTTCAGCAAAAGTATTTAACCATGCCGGAATGGTCAGATTTTTTCTGACCGCCTTTTTGCCGTATTTTTCGGCATAGGCGTCCATGTCGAGGACCAGCATGCTGACGAACCCGCCTTCTTCAGCAGGGTGGATGTCTTTGATGTCGCTGGCTTTGGGTGCTGGTCTACCGTCTTCAAGTTCGGTTAAAACCCACCCAGAGGCAGCGTCAATACCCATTTCCTGAGCCTCGGCAAAAGAAGCCCCACCACTTGTGCAGCCCGGCAGGTCGGGAACTTCGACCGCATAAGCTCCGGTTTCGTTGTCGGGATAAAAGATTGCAGGATATACCAGTTTCATGACGACTCCCCTTTACTTCAGTCCAGCTTGTCTTAAGATGGATTTTATGATGACAGGTGCGATATCTCCCGGGTGATACGGAACGGTAATTTTGCCCGGTTTGCCGGGGTGAACGTATTGATAATGTGAGCCCTTGGCTTCTTTGAATATCCACCCGTCATTTAACAAGATTTTCTCGATTTCTCGAAACTTCATTGTTTGTCTCCACTAATAAAATTATACGCACTATGCGCATAATGTCAAGACAGGGAATGTTGCAACCTGTCTGTGAGAAATTCACTATTAGGCTTTAAACAGCTCGTTAACAAAGGTTTTTAAAAACGGGAGACGCTGTCTCCCGAATCTTTCGCTTGAAACGCTGCCTTTTAATTTAGCAGGTACGCCCGAATCGATGCGCTTATGTTTTTGGTCGAGTTCATATCATGGCCTCCAGGTAAGGCCGCATGATCTTTTCAACCCGGCATATTCTGGCAAATTTGAGCAGTTCTGGCGAGTTGAACCTTTTTCTCGCTTTATAGAGTTTCAGAGCTTCAAGAACTATGTCCATGCCAATTTGGTTACGAAACTTGAAACAGTCAGCGAGCGTCTTTTCTGGGCCATAAATTCTGATCGGAACACCATCCACTTCATGCTTCTGAATGCCTTCTGTAAAGGGTTCACCGGAAAAACGGTGAACCGAAATTGGCGGAAAATCTATTCTTGGCGTTTCTGCGCCTTTGGCTATTGCAAATGAAACCTTATGCGGTATCTGGCTTGTCATCTCATGGAATGCCAGGGCTGAAACCAG
>JAKQKW010000179.1 GCA_029560455.1 Candidatus Rifleibacteriota bacterium | reverse complement strand
AGGGTGCAGGCCCTTGACGGCGCAGTTGCGCATTTCCTCGGCCCTTGGCACGAGAAACCTTTCGGCATCGTAAGCGGCGGCTGCAATTCCCGGCACGCCGTTCAACGGCGGGTAAACATCGCGCTGATACTTCATAAAGTCGAAAAGCAGATTGAAGGCAATGCCGTTCGAAGGCAGTGGCGGCGTCGGGTCGGGCAGACTGTTATACGGCATCAGCTTTTTGAAGCTCTCGTATCCACTTTTGAAAAAATCGAGGCCGTTGATCGGTGGCGCCAATGTGCCTTCCCACATGCCGGCAAAACTCTGCAGAGTATGGTTGGCGGCGACCTTGGTGTTGAAAATGCTTTCAGACATGCTTGTCCAGAGGCCCTTGTATTCTTCGGAGGTGCTGGTATTGCGGCCGCGCATGAAGAAAAACTTGAGTATGCCTGCGAGCACCGGGCCAACGACCAGCGTGCGCGACTCTTTGTTCTGGCCGCCGTAAGGATAGACCCAGCTCGAAGCCGAGCGCAGATGGTCAGACGGAACAAAGCTGGACCCGGCTGCGAGGCCTGGCCAGAGATTTTTGCCGCCGGCGCCATACTGGTTGCCTTCTTCCCAGGTGTAGAAACCCTGAAATTTGGCGCCAAGAGAATATTCATGCGGCGTAAAATCACTCTGCGGCGCAAAATTGACATTGTCTTCGATCAGTTCCGGTGCCAGCACCGGCATTGCCGAGACCGAGGGCCAGCCAAGCATAAAGTGGCCGCCGGCAGCCGGGTCAAAGCCTGAGGGTATTTTGATAAAAACTGCTTCGTCGGCGGCCGCGCCTGCCGGCCCGAGAAATACCCAGCCGCGCTGGCGCAGGTGTTCTTTATCATTGATTTCAGTGCGCTCTGGAATTGTTGAGGTTACCGCCACTGAATCAGTGCCATTAAAAACGAACAGCGGGCCGGTAAAAGTTTTGCCTGCTGCGGGTGGGTGCGCATATGCCGTGTCGACGGTGCCGTCGAACTTAACGCCAAGCGCGTTGTAAGAGTCTGGGTATGGTGTTTTTTTGACAAACAGCGAAAAGCGGTTGTAAGCCCCCGGAATCATGCTGACAATGCGGAATTGTCGCGACAGGGTCGCCTGGCGCTTCAGGCCGCGGTATTCGATAGTGCATTTAACGACCAGCTGACCGCATTTTTCGATCGGGTCACGGCCGGCCTGGAACTGTTCAGGCGTGGTGTCGGGGGTGAGTGTCTGCAGATTTTCGAGGCGTATTTCCATGCCAAGGCAGGTCGGGTAGGCACCAAGAATGCCGGGTTCCCTGAGCTCGTCGAGAGTATTGAGAAAATTCTGAAAATCATTCTGCACGTTGCCACAGACCGAGCTGGCACCGGTCAGATCGATGCTGCCGCCGAGAGTTGCTGCCGGCTGGGTAAACAGCTGCGGGCAGCTGGTCTTTATGGTGGTTTCGAACGAGCTGCCAAGCTTGTCGCTCAACAGACGCAGGCCGGAAACCGCCAGATAATTAGCCGTTTCCGAGATCATCAGATGATGCGCCTGTGTGTTGCGCTGTCTGACAATGCTGTTGAATGAAAAAATGAAAACCGCCATCAGCATTGAAATCAGCAGCACAACGCCAAGCAGAAAGCCGCGTCGGCCGGTCGGGGCGTGAGTCAATGCTTTCCCCTGCATTCGTGGGGAAACCCTCTTTGCTACAGTTCTTGCCTTTGCGTCCAATTTCAGATCCTGATACAGCCCTTGCATGGCATATCTCGGGTGTTGCTTAACCCGGTACATTTTAACATGGTATATATATGTCTGGCGCAACAAAAAGGTTGCAGATTTTTGCAAAAAATCGCTCGCACCGGTTTGAAACAGGAGGATTAAGATGCTTAAAATTACCTGGCTTGGCCATTCGGCAGTGAAAATTGCGGGTTCAAAAACGGTTCTGATCGACCCTTTTATCAGCGGCAACCCTTCGGCCCCTTATGGCATAGACAGAATCGGTAAAGTAGATGCGGTTTTTATCACGCATTACCACGGTGACCATGTCGGTGATGCTTTTGCAATCTGCAAAAAGACTGGCGCGACTCTTGTGGCGATTCACGAAACGGCTGTTGAAGCACAGGCCCAGAAAATTACCGCCGAGGGAATGAACATCGGCGGCACGGTCAGCGTCGGTGGCGTCAAATTCAACATGGTGCCGGCGCTGCATTCTGCGGAAAAGGGCGCTCCGGCCGGGGTGGTCATCGAGATCGACGGCAGGCGTATCTATCATGCCGGCGATACCGGCCTGAGCATGGAAATGAAACTGATCGGCGAATTCTTCAAGCCTGATCTGAGTTTTCTGCCGATCGGTGATCGCTATACCATGGGCGTCACGTCAGCGGCGAAGGCGGTCGAATTCGTGCAGACGCGCCGGGTGGTGCCGATTCATTACAACACTTTCGATCTGATCAACAGCGACCCGGTCGCATTCAAAGAGAAGGTCGGCGCTCTGGCCGAGGTGCTTATTCTCAAGCCCGGTGAAGAATACAGCCTCGCTTGATTTCGCGTTTATGGTTACAGGCTCAGATCACTGCCTGCGCAGGGATGACGTGAAATCGTCGATTTTTCTATATCAATGCCGACAAGCCGCTAGATTGGCTCGACTTTGAGGTTGCTGTCGGTGAGAAGATTGATGAAGCTGACCGGCAGTTCAGCCTTGATTTTTACTTCGCCTTCGCCCCATTCCTGTGAGGATATACGCCCTATCGTCATCGCTTCGCCGATATATGGCGAACCGACCGGCAGGTAAACTGTGACATTGCGGCGGTTGCGGCGCATTATCTTCTCGATCATGCGCTTCAGGCGGTCAACATTGGTGCCCTCGGCGGCCGAAATCATTATATGGTCGGGGTAAGCCGCAGCGAGCAGTTCTTCTGAAACGCTTGCCCCTTTGTCAATTTTGTTGAAAACATAGATCCGTTCGTGGTCTGAAGCGCCGATCTGGTTGAGAACTTCGTCGACAGCAGTGAGATGCTCGCGAAACTGCGGGTCGGAAACGTCACAGACGATCAGCATGACCTCTGACTGAATGACACATTCGAGTGTGGCTTTAAAAGCACTTACCAAACCGTGCGGCAGTTTTCGGATAAAGCCAACCGTGTCTGAAACTATGCACCAGTGCCCCTCTGGCAGTTCAACCCGGCGGGCGGTCGGGTCCAGGGTCGTGAACAGGCCGTTGCACATCTGCACGCTGCTGCCGGAAAGAGCATTTAACAGCGTCGATTTGCCGGCGTTAGTGTAGCCAACAAGTGAAAACAGCGGTGCGAAGCGGTCGTTGCGCTTGCGGCCCTGCAGTTCTCGGGCTCGGCTGACTCGTTCGAGCTCTTCCTGCAGCTTTTTGATTTTGATATTGAGAATACGGCGGTCAGTTTCCAGCTGGGTTTCGCCCGGACCTTTGAGGCCGATACCGCCGCGCTGGCGTTCGAGGTGGGTCCACATGCGCAAAAGTCTCGGCAGCTGGTACTGGTGCATGGCAAGCTCGACCTGCAGCTTGCCTTCGCGCGTCGATGCGTGTTTGGCGAAAATGTCGAGAATGATCGAGGTGCGGTCTTTTACCGGCAGGCCGGTGCCGGCTTCGAGGCTTTTAATCTGCATGGCGCTCAGTTCGTCATCGACGGCGATATATTTTGCACCGAGCTCTTCGGCTTTGAGCCTGACTTCTTCGATTTTTCCGGTGCCGAAATAGTTTGAGCGTGACGGGCCGTTGCGCTTCTGAACCAGCGAACCGACCATGCGGGCTCCGAGGGTTTTGAGAAGTTCGGCAAGTTCGGTGAGTGAATGTTCAATTTCGGCGTCAGGCTGGCCGGGCATCTGTACCGCCAGGCCAATCACAGCCGGCACGCTTTGTCTGACTGTATGTAATCTGGTCAAATAATGTTTTCCTGTCTGAGCAACCGCTTCATACGCCTCATTTTGCTGAACTGCGAGTTTGAGCGGGGCTGGGTAATGCTAGCGCAGGCGTGAGTTTTCTTCAATGCTTTATGTTATAATTTTCTAAACCATTTCTGCGGCGGTCGGTCGGCACGCAGAATCTAGCGGAGGCTGGTGTGGCATTTCAGAGAATTTTTCATCTTCCCGGGCTTGACTTAGAGGCTTTGTGTGCCGGTGACCAGAATCATCATTCTGCTGTCATCATTCTTCATGGTCTGGGGGTTTCAAAAGAGGTTCAGCTGCCAGAACTCCAGCGTCTAAGAGCTTCGGGGTTCTTTGCCATAGCTGTCGATGCACCGCATCACGGTTCGCGTCAGGATGGCCTGCTCGAAATATTTCAGGAACAGGCTGGCCATGCCCGGCATCATCTGTTGCTCTCGATAGTGCTGCAGCACGCTTCCGAAGTCAATCAGCTGATGCAGCAACTGCGCGCAAGCGGCAAAAAAGTTTGTGTTGCCGGCATTTCGATGGGTGGGCATGTTGCGTTTGCGCAACTGTGCATGGCTGCACGGCCTGATCTGGTTGCACCTTTTATTGCTACGCCTGATTTCAGAACCCGCGAAGCGGCGGGTCAGCTGCCCCCAAGTCCGGCAGAAACCTGTGGCCCGGCTGACCATATTGCTGAGGTTTTTCCGGCTTCGCTGTTCATGGTCGCTGCCGGCAGCGACACTGTCGTCAGACCCGAGGCGGTACGGGGCTTTGCTGAAAAACTTCGACCCCTGTATCAGAGCGCACCTGAAAAGCTTGAGTATCACGAATATGAACTTTCTGAGCACATGATGCGGCCTGCCGACTGGTTCGACGCCTGGGAAAAATTCACCGAACGGTTACAGCACGAAGGCTTCTGATGTTCAGTTTTTCGCCTATTGGTTACATGCGTTGCAGTCGCGGCTACCATCAGGAGCAGCCGATGCAGGGCGTTCTCTCTGAATCAGAGGGCCATATTGAACTGGTAAAAGGCTTTAACTACGAGCAGGGTCTTAAAGATCTTGAAGGCTTCGACCGGGTCTGGCTGCTGTATGTTTTTCATCACAACACCAGCTGGAAACCCCTGACCAACCCACCTTATTCCGATGGCCGCGGCCGCAAGGGGGTTTTCGCGACCCGTTCGCCTTACCGCCCCAATTCGCTCGGGCTCAGTTGTGTCGAGTTGAAGCGTATCAGCGGTAACCGTGTCTATGTGGCGGGCTCAGACCTTCTCAATAACACCCCGGTTCTCGATATAAAACCTTACATCTGCGAATATGACAGTTTCCCGGGGTCGCGGCGTGGCTGGCTCGAGAACGTAGTTAAAGAAAAATACGCCATCGATTTCAGTGAGATTGCCGCCAGTCAGCTTGATTTTCTCGGCAGTCAGGGGGTTGATCTGGCCGGGGTTATCGATACTCAACTGGGGCACAACCCGTTCGACGCAACGCGTAACAAGTTTATAAAAACCGATAACGGTGGTATTTTGCGCTTCAGAAGCTGGCGCATTTATTTCAGGTGTGACGAACGACAGATTTTTGTCGATAGAATAGTATCTGGCTATGAAAGTTTTGATCGATTGCTAGGCGACGACAGCAGCAGTGATCAGGCGGTTCATCGCGAGTTCTGCCGGCTTTTTCCAGAGGCGGGTTGAGGTTCTGTTTCTTGCCGTGTCGAAAGCTGCTGACAGCCGGCCGGTGCATTCAAAATTGCGGAGGAATTCTTATGGGAGCTCTCGTAACTGTTGGCGTTAATACCCTGGCTTTTTACCTTATTTCGAAGCTGGTGCCCGGTTTTAAAATCAAAGATGAGAAGACGGCGCTGATCATGGCGCTTGCCTTCAGCTTTCTGATGTTTGTCGGAACGCTGCTGGTGGCACCTTTTTTGATCATTGTTACGATTCTGTTGTCGATTATTTCGGTTATACCGATCATCGGGCCGCTGCTTGCCGGTTCGGGCATTCTGGTGACGACTTTTCTGGTGAGCTTTTCTCTGACTGCGGTAATGCTGATCGCTATCGACAAAATGCTCGAAGATTTTGAAATGTCATCGAAGCACGTGGCGCTGGTCGCTTCGTTTCTGCTGGCGGTTCTGAATGTTGTTGTCAGGGGTTTTCTTGGCGTGTGATGCGTCTGACGCGATTTGCTGACCAATCGACGCCCGGATGTGCTATCATAAAATTACAACCTTAATCAGCGGCCGCCTGAGATATGCCGATTCATGTTTCTTCTGATCAAAGTTGCATCTTATTCAAGGAGCCACAGACATGACTGGCAAGACCGGTGAACGTGTTGTTATTGGCGGCATCTACAAATGCCAGGAGCATCCCGAAGCGACGAAAACCTTCATCAAGGGGACGGTTTTTCTGCCCTGCGGCCGCGCAGGCAGTCACGGAACCACCTGGGTTCTGGTGAGAAAAACGCCCTGAAGCACTAAAAATAGAGCTTTATAGTGCCTGAAACCTTAAAAATGGTTTCAGGCATTGTTTTTTATAAGGTATTGCACTTTCTTTTCTGATCTCATAAAATAATACATAGATATACGGAGGATACACGAGGATGAGTTACGATTGTACCAAATGCCGTGGAACCGGCAAATGTCCCGTCTGTGGCGGTTCTGGCAAGTTTGTTGAAGGTATCATTGCCGCCAGCAATATGTTCAAGGAGAAAGACATCTGCCCATTCTGCCGTGGAACCCAGAAATGCAGCACCTGCAGCGGTATAGGCCGTATGGCCGTCGACGGTCATGGGCTGCTTCGCCCGCGCTTCGGCTGAAAACCGGGTTGCTTAAAGCGGTTTTGCGAATACTGCCAACTGTTTTGCTGGCAGTGCTTTTGCTTTCGTCGGCTTTTGCTGCAGAGATAAGGGTTTACCGGCTTAGCTATGCCAGACCTGAGTCAGTTGCAGCTGTCTGTACCAGCATCTTTGGCAGTCAGGGCACCTTCGTCGCTTCGGCAAATATCAATGCCCTTGTCGTTAATACCGACGACAAAGAGCTCTTCAGGGAAATAGAAAAACTGGTCGCTGCGCTCGACCGTAAGCCTGCTACGCTGCGCTTTTCGGTGCAAAGCATTGGTGATAGCAGCGAAACACAGCATCGGCTTAAAACCGGTCCGGGCCGTGGCCCTGGCTTCAATACCACCCGAACCCAATCATCGCGCAGTTCACAAAGAAGCGTGGTGGCACTCGAATTTGCCAGGGCAGCTTTTACTGACGATCAGATCAGAATTTATTCATTTCCGGGCTGGTATGGTGATGAAACCCATGTTCTGACGATTTCGCACGGTTTAAAGGTTTCAGGCCATGTGACCGAAGCCGGCCGTGTCATGGTGCAGGTCTGGTATGCCGAAGACAGCGGCAGCGACACCGAGCAGCTGCTTACCGAGCTTGAAGTTGAGCCGGGGCAGTGGGTAGAATTTGGCGGCCTTACTCAGGGCGGCGCTGATCGTTCACGTTCTGCCGGTATCGGTAAAGATGGCAGCCTCAGCCTTAAACAAGGCCGTGCGCAGACCGACCGCCGTTTTTCCATACGTGTAGATATGATTCGATAATCAGTGCAGCACGCTGACAGAAAGTGCTACTCAGACTTTGCTTTCACCCTCATTGCCGGAAAATCTCAGAAAATCGAGATGCCGGTGCGGGTGGTGAACAGTTCAAGCGCTTTCATGCCGACCAGTGAGTTGCCATGCCGGTTCAGTTCAGGTGACCAGACGCAGATACTGAACATCTTCGGAACCACCGCAACAATGCCACCACCAACGCCGCTTTTGCCCGGTAAGCCGGCGCAGAAAGCAAACTCGCCCGATTCATTGTAGAGACCGCAGGTCTGCATCAAGGCATTGACACGCTTTGCCTGACTCTGGGTCAGAATCTGCTCACCATTCAAAGGGTTAACGCCGCTGTTTGCAAGAAAACTGAATGCCCGTGCCAGATCGACGCAGCTCATCATCAGCCCGCACTGATGAAAATAGGCGTTGAGAACCGCTTCGACATCGTTTTCGATGTTGCCGAAGCTTTTCATGAAGTTCACCAGAGCGGCATTTCGATAGCCGGTTTCGCGCTCGGAATTTGCTACGACGCTGTCATAGCTGATTTTCGGGTTTCCGGCCAGACCTCTGACGTAACTGAGAATGTCTTTGAGCGGGTTTTTGCTGATCGACAGCAGGCAGTCGGTAGATACAAGCGCCCCCGCATTGATGAACGGGTTACGCGGAATGCCGTTCTCGTGCTCGAGCTGCACCAGCGAATTGAAAGAGTTGCCTGATGGTTCGCGGCCCATGCGCGACCAGAGTTTGTCACCCCAGGCCCGGAACACCATCGAAAATACAAAAACCTTTGAAATGCTCTGAATCGAAAAAGGAACAAGCGCGTCGCCAGCCTGAAAAGTCTTTCCATCAAGCGTTTGTACCGCGATACCGATCTGATTCGGGTCTACTTCGGCCAGTGCTGGAATATAATCAGCGACCCGCCCTTTGCCAAGCAGGTCTCTTGTTTCGTTGAGAATTTCTTCAATGCAGGTCTGAAAATCGATATTATTCATAGTCTGCTGTCTTGGTCAGCATTTTATACCGCTGGTTTCGCAGCTGCCATCGCAGTTGTGAACGATTTCGCCGGTTGTCAGGCCCAGATATTCGCTAAGGCGGCCGTCAGCTTTCATTTGTTCGAATTCTGCATCAGAAGTGACGATGCCGGCTTTTTTGAAAAGCCGCTTGAGAATTGCATCCTGAATTGCCAGCTGCAGAGACCTTACTGCCAGCAGTGAACAGTGAATCTTGCTTTCAGGCAGTCCATCGAGAGCGTCGACAATCTGCTGGTCAGTTATCTTGAGCGCGTCTTCAATACGCAGTCCCTCGGCTATTTCAGCGGTAATACTGGTGGTGGCAATTGCCGCCGGGCAGCCTTTGATTCGGTATCTGATGGTTTCGACCTTCTGATTGTCTTCAGAAATGTAGACAGTCATTTCGACAAAATCACCGCAGTCGGGGTCACCGATCATGCCGATGCCATGGTAGTTTTCGAGGTGGCCTGTGCGGGTCGGGTTGTAAAAATGCTGCATAACTTTGGCACTGTAATTCATTTTTTTCTGACTCCATCTGCGGCAAAACGGTTGTCGGCAAAAACGAGACGGTCTTTGTCGGATTTCTCCTGATACCAGCCGATTTTTTCAGGCTGGTGATGATCAAAATCGGGTATATATGGCTTGATATCGATAACCGGGCTGCCGTTCAGAATGTCGACACCGCTGATGTAAAGACAATTGCCTTCTACCCGGTCGAGTCTGACGATGGTCATACCCAGTGGATTTGGCCTGAGAGGCGAGCGTGTCGCAAATACCCCATGCTCGACCGTATCGAGATAGGGTTTGACAAGAAGCTGGCTGTCAGCGGCACGGTCAAATTTGAAGAAAACGTAAATATGGCTGAAGCCTTCTATATCTTTGAGCCCGGCGGCGTATTCGTCAAAAACTCTTATGCACGCAGTTTCCTGTGGTGCCATTTTGCCCTGGATTGGTGTGCCGGCCTGTTGCTCGAAGCGCGATTCAACAATTCCGAGGGGCTTGAATTCTATTGTCTGGCGACTGGACATTTCAGAAGAGTGTGTCGCACAGCTGATCGTTGACGGCCTGCAGAGCAGCTTCAACCGCTGAGGTGTCGCCGTAGACGGCGATAAGGGTCATGTGGGTCGGGCAGACGCCGCGAATTTCGGCGACCTGTACTGCCGCTGCCTTTTCTGCAATGTCGGAAGCGGCGAGAATGGCAGAGACCGGGCCCTGAATCAGGCCAACGGCATCGGTCGGCTGTTTATACTTTTCAAAATACTGATTATCGACGCGGCGACCTTCAAGAATCGCCCAGAAACCTTTTGATGGGCGCTTAACCAGTCTGATGGTGACGCCAATACTGCGATTGCTGTTTAATTCGTTCATTTCTTTCCCTCTTTGGGCAGACCTCTTCGGCCGCGCCCGGTTTGCTGGCACTGACCGGAATTATAGCACAAATCAGCGTCAGGCTAAAACAAAACTCCCCTGTGGCATGCCACAGGGGAGTTGGTTAAGCGTGCTTATTTGTCGGTGTAGTTAACGATGATGAAGGTTACTTCGTCGGCGCTTTTGCCATCGTTTTTGAAGTTCACGACGATCGGGTTGATGTCGTTGCCGCTGTAATAGCCGCCTTTGAAGGCGTAATCAAGATAGATGTTGATGGTGAACAGCAGCAGATCTTTTTCGTATTTGTGCAGGAACTGGCGGAAATTGTTGACGTTTTCTGCTTTCCAGGCTGGTGAGAGGTAGTCCTGGTTGATCAGGTCGATGAGATTGCCCATATTAGCGGCTTCGACGACGTGTTCGTCCATGCCTTTGCCTTTTTCGTGGTATTCTTCATCAAGGAAGCGGTTAACGGCCTGGGCAAGAATGATGTCGGCATCGCGTTCGCGTTCTTCGCGACTCGGGAAAACCTGCATGCTGGCGCCATCAGCTTTGTGCCAGTAAGTGATCTGGTAGCGTACGGCGTTTTCAAAGTTGGCAGGCGCTTCGATGCGGCGCAGTTCGACGTCGTTGTAGGAGAAATTGTCTGACGCAAAGCCCGACTGCATTGTTGCGGCCAGCATGAGAATCATAACAAAAAGACAGCGGAAAGACACTTTGCGTATGGTGGTGTACACGGGAGACATTACAAAACCTCTTAATACATTGGTCCGGACGGTTTGCTCTGACGAGTTGCTCCGGGTTTTTTTGTGTGACGCGTAGTATAGCAAATGTTGTGCCATCTTGCAACCCACAATTTTTATATCGGCATTTTTTATAAAAGTTTAGAGTCTTTTTATGCACTTCTTTGTTTGTGTTTGTTTAAGTTTGTCTGTCTTTGTTCAGATAATCCTGTCATTCCTGCGGAAGCGGGAATCTCAGCTGATGATGCTATATAAAAGCTCATATGCTGCCGAGTATCGTTGACCTCCTGTCAGCAAAAAAACAACCCGTCTGATAGGCTGCGCCGCTGAATCGGTGAAAAATGTTCGATACATTCCTGAGTAGATACATGTTCTGCCATTCTGGGCATAAGCGTTGCTGCGACTTGGATAAAGTCGATTCTGCCTGTGGACTTTTTCATACCTGGTGTTCAGAAAGTGTACATTCTGGTTAAACTTTGAGCAGAATTATTTCCCTAAATCTGCTCAGTTGTCTCTGCGTTATTCTAATTAACCGAAACAGTGAGGGAGAATTATGAGAACCAGGCAGATAATGTTTTTTCTGGTGCTTCTTTGTTTGACTACGGCTGCCGGCACTCTGGTGGCACGGTCTATCGCTCCGCCTTACGAGCCGCTCGATAATCTGGTGCGGGTAACGATAATCGGCGATGAGCGCGGCCCCTTGAGTGCTTATCCGGCATACCGTTATGAAAAATATATGCCTGATTCACGTCTGCGCATCACTGCCCGCCAGGGTGAACGCTATTCGATCCGGGTCACCAATACCTCGCGCAATCGTGTTGCGCTGACGATTTCGGTCGATGGTCTGAATATCATCTCGGGCCAGCGTAGCTACGGCAGTTCAAACGAAAGCATGTATGTGCTCAACCCGGGTCAGACCGGAGACTTCTCAGGGTGGCGTTCAGGCATGAGCCATGTGCAGAGATTCTATTTCACCAGTGCTGGCGATTCATATGCCGGGCGGCTGGGGCAAAGCGACCAGCTGGGGTTGATCAGAATCGTTGCCTGGCGTGAGCGCCGGCCGGTGGTATACCTGCCTTATGACTCACTCAGAAAATCAGAGGCTGAAAGTAAAAGTCTGGCTGAAAGCGCCCCCGGCACCGGTTACGGCGAAAGTTCATGGTCGCCGGTCAGCGAGACTGACTTCAATCCCGAATCTTATCCGGGCCAGACCGTCGAAATTAAATACGAATGGTCGACCCCGCGCTACTACGATGACGATCGTGATTACGAACGCCCGCGCCACGATTTCGCTGAACCACCTCCGGGTCGCTGATGCCTGCAAATAGAGAAAATACCAGTGATCTGGCGCCAGCAGAGCCAGAATGACGGATTGTGAAGAAGCCGGGCCATTGGCCCGGCTCCCTGTTTCAACTGGTTAAATCAATCGATCAGAAGAAAATTTCGGGGTTGCGGCGCGGCATGGCCGAGAGCTTTTCTCTGAACTGCTGCAGGGTTTCTGATGCGGCAATGCGCGCTTGCTGTGGGCATTTTTTTACGCAGGCACAGCAAAGTATGCACAGTTCTTTTTTTGTCTGATAGCCCTTTTTGAAATACACAGCACCGGTTGGGCAGACTTCCTGGCAGCGACCGCATTCTGTGCAAATTTCGTGTCTCGTTTCGACGGCGGTGTGATCGATGGTTTTGCGTTCGGGCAGCGGAAAAGTGCCCGGCAGCTTGAGCTCGGGCATGGCGGATTTCGGGCTTAGTGACTGCACTTTTTCGTATATTTTGCGGCCAAAGTCACGTGCGGCCTCTTTGTCGTCAGCGTCTGGCCGCCCTTTTGCGATTTTGTATTTGTCATTCGAGTAAGAGTGCTCGCCGACGAAGGCTGCGGCGGCTACGGGGAGCAGTCCGGCGCCGCTGGCGAATTCCCGCAGATCGATGAGGGCGTCGTCATAATTGCGGTTGCCATAGACGGCAACGAGAACCGCCGGATTGCCGGCGAATTTTATCGTGTTGAGGCGCTGCAGGGCCACAGCAGGCAGCATACCGGCATAAACCGGGGCGGCGATTACCACCAGGTCGTCAGGCTCGATTTCGATTATTGAGTCGGCGTATTCGGGGTAGGTGAGGTTGTTTTCGATGACTTTAAGCGGGTCGATACCGATGCCGGCGGCTATTTCGCTGGTAATTGTACGGGTGGCACCGGTCGGTGAGAAGTAGCAGAGGCAGACGCGCTTGAATTTCATTATCTGGTTCCTTGTTGCGTTGATTTTTCGTGACCAAGCATACCCTCAAACCGTATCTTCTGCAACCGCCGCAAGAAAGTGTATTGACAAGCCCCGGCCCGGCATAATATACTTGCCGCGACGGTTGAACCGTCAAAATTGCAGAAACCGGAGGCCCGTAAAGATGATTCATGATTTTTTTTATCGCAATGCCTCCGTTTGTTCACTGTCTATCTGACTGAATTCGTTTTCAGAAGCGGGCTGACCAATGGTGGCAGCCCGCTTTTTTTGCGCCAGGACGGCGCAACGCAGCGGAGGCCATGGATGGCCGGGAGTCGCGCCATCGCAACGCCACACCAGCAAAAAAAACGATTTAACATGAACGCCTCAGGGCAAATTTAAACAAAAACAGATGCAGAAAAACAACAGTAAATCAGTATTGAAACGAATTCTTCCCTTTTTCAGGCCGCATCTCGCGAGCCTCGCGGTGGCGCTTGTCACGATGGTCGTGGTTACGGCCGTGCACCTGCTGCGCCCGATGATTCTACGCACCATTATCGATACGGCGATTCCGCAGAAGGACATCAGCCTGGCGGTAATGTACGCCGGCTTCTTCATCGGCTGTCTGATTGTCGGCGCTGTGGCGATGTATGTCAGAGTCAGAATCATGGCCCGCATCGGCGCCGAAGTCGTCGCCGAAATCAAGCGTCGCCTGTTCAGTCACATTCTTGGCCAGGGCATGCGCTTTTTCGATCAGAACCAGACCGGCAAGCTGATCACCCGCAGCGAATCCGACGCCAACCAGCTGAAGTCGATGTTTACCCAGTCGACAGCGCAGCTGGTGGCCAGCATCATGCTGATCGTCGGTACTATCATCGTTTTGATGCGCGAAGATGTGCGCATCGGAGCGGTTGCCATGCTCGCCCTGGTTGTCGTCGGTCTGGTTATGTTCTTTTATCTGACCTATATCCGCTCGCTTTACACGAAGGTGCGTGAGAAGAACAGCGCCTTGACCGGTTATCTGACCGAATATATTCAGGGCGTGCCTCTGATCAAGGTGCATGGTCGTGAAAAAGACATCATGAATAATCTGCAGATGCACAGCGAAGAAAAAGCCAGACTTGAACGCAAGGCGGCATTTGTCGAATACATGCTGTTTTCTTCAAGTTTCAGGTTTTTTACCGAAATCGGCGTGCTGATGCTGCTCTTCGCCTACTGCAGCAGCCGGGTCTACGCTGGCACCATGAGCGTCGGCACCCTGGTAATGCTCATGGAACTGCTGCGGCAATTCTTCAGGCCGCTGGAATTCCTCATTGAAGTGCTGGCACAGCTGCAGACGGCTCTTGCGGCCGGCGTTCGCGTTTTCGATATTCTCGATACCGACCCGGCGGTTAAAGACGAAGGCCAGCCGGCACCCGATCTCAGACTCAACGAAAAAATAGCCTTCAACGATGTTTCGTTTGCCTACGACAGCGATATTGTGCTGAAAAACGCCAGCTTCGAGATTCCGCGCGGCCAGCAGCTGGCAATTGTTGGTGCCTCTGGCTCCGGCAAAACCACCTGTATCAACCTGCTTCTCAGATTCTATGACCCGACCAGCGGCAGTATAACCGTCGATGGCCGCGATATCCGCAGTATCAGTCTCGAAGACTGGCGCCGCAACATCGCGCTGGTGCTCCAGGAAATCTACCTTTTTCCCGGCACCATCATGGAAAACCTCAAGGCCTTTCATAACGATGTCGACGACGAAACGGTCATCAAGGCCGCGAAAGAGCTGGGTGCGCATGATTTTATCATGCGCCAGAGCAAAGGTTACGAAACCATGCTCGCTGAACGTGGCGCCAACCTGTCTTATGGCGAGCGTCAGCTGCTCTCATACACGCGGGCAATGGTCAAAAACCCTGATCTGTTGATTCTCGACGAGGCGACCTCGTCGGTCGATGCGATCACTGAACGTGAGCTTCAGGCGAGCATGGAAAAACTCATGCAGGGCCGCACTTCAATCGTGATTGCGCACCGTCTGGCGACCATAAGAAAGGCCGACCGCATTCTCGTCTTTGAAAAGGGCGTTCTGAAACAGAGCGGCAGTCATGCGGAACTGATGCGAGAAGACGGCATTTACCGCGAACTGGTGAACATTCAGACTGCCGGCCGGGGTGACCCTGGCGATAACGCCATAATTGCCGCCAACAACGGCAATAGCGCAGCAACCGGAGCTGTTGCATGAAAAAATCAATGAAAAGAAAAGACCTCAGACATAACCGACTCTACTACATAAAGTGGATCTGGAACGAATACCGGCCGCACTGGCGCATGGTTTTGCTGCTGCTGTTCATGACGTTCCTTTCCACTATCATCGCTGTGATGTTTCCGATGGTGCTCAAGCACATCATTGACAGCCTGGTTACAGGCCTGAACAACTACCAGGCCGGGAAAATCACCCTTGATGCCGCCCTGAGCGAGCGCAACCGCATGCTGTTGATGCTGCTCGCCATGGGTCTCGGACCGTTTTTCTCAGGTATCTACACGAACTTCAGAGCCCGCATGAATGTGGCTTTCGAACTGTATTACCGCGAAAAATTCTTTGCCGAGATTCTCAAAAAGGGTCACCGCTTCTTTCTCAAATTCAGAACCGGTGACCTGGCGACCCGCCTGACCGAAGATATCAGAACCAACCCGCCGGGGCTTTCCTGGCTGTGCTGTTCTGGCATTTTCAGGGCAGTGAACTCGGCGAGCATCATCTTCTTCTGCGTCGCCTCGATGGCCCTGCTGCACTGGAAACTCGCACTGCTCGCCTGTGTTCCTCTGCCAATCATGCTGTATATCTTCATCCGGCTCGAAACCAGCTTCGGCGAATCGTTCAAAGATGTTCAGGAAGGCATGTCAGAAGGCAACGACTTTCTCGAAGCCTCATACTCAGGTATCAAGATCATCACGTCTTTCAATGCCCGCAAACCGCAGCAGCAGCTCTTTGACAAACTTCTCGAAAAACGCATCAATCAGGAAATCAAAGTCGACAGGCTATGGGGCATGTTCATGGTGTTCTTCGAATTCCTCAACTATGTTGGCGAAATCATGGTTCTGGTTTTCGGCGGCATCATGGTTATCCGCGGCACGCTGACGCTTGGCACCTACTACGCCTTCTTCAGCTACCTCGGCATGATCATTTACCCGCTGATGGACATCCCGATGATGCTCGTGACGCTGACGCAGGCCTGCGTTTCGATCGATCGCCTCGAAGATCTGCAGAAGACCGACGGTGCCGCGCACGAACCCGAAGTCGATGGCACCGCCGAAATCGCCTCGATCGATGACCTTTGCTTTGAAAACGTCAGTTTCAAACATACTCTTGTCGAAAATCTCGAGCAGCAGGAAGCCGAAAAGATCGCAGCCAGTGGCGTGGCCACTTCCCCTGATGGCGATGCGGTAAATGGTAAAGAACCCTTCGCTTTCAAAGACCTCAATTTCTCGATCAGGAAAGGGGAAAAGGTGGCGGTGGTCGGCCAGATCGGCTCGGGCAAAACCACTCTGCTGAATCTGGTTTCAGGCATGATGCAGCCGGATTCAGGCACTGTCAAGGTGAACGGCGTGCCGCTGGCTGAGATTCGCCGCCAGTCGTTCAGAGACAGAATCGGCTACATTCAGCAGGAACCGGTGATCTTCTCAGAGTCGATCCGCACCAATATCGACTTCTGGCGAAATAAATCGGACGAGTTGATTCAGGCATGCGCCAGAATTGCGCAGTTCGATCGTGAAGTCATGGCTTTTCCTGGCGGTTTCACTGAACCGGTAGGCCAGCGTGGTGTAACGCTTTCGGGCGGCCAGCGGCAGCGCCTGTCGATTGCCCGCGCCCTTGTCGGTCAGCCGCAGCTGCTGCTGATGGACGATATCACGGCGAGCCTCGATGCCGCCAACGAGAAAAAGCTCTGGGCCGACCTCGAAAGCGAATACGGCGCGATTACCTGTCTGATCGTGACGCACCGCATGGCGACTGCGATGATGGCCGACCGCATCATGGTTCTCAAAGACGGTGGTATCGAGGCGACCGGTTCGCACGATGAACTGATGCAGAGCTGCGAGACCTATCGCCACCTCGCTCACGCTTAGGGCGCCTCGGTGCCGTAGCTAAAAACCGCCGTATTTTAATAGTGCGGCGGTTTTTCGTCGTGGGGGATGGTTTCGTCGATTGGCGACGGGGTGGTTTTCGGCTGCAGCCGGGAGATTTCCTTGTGGCAGCGGTCGAGCTGCTTCTGCTGATCGACGATCACTTCGTTGAGCTCTTC
>JAKQKW010000148.1 GCA_029560455.1 Candidatus Rifleibacteriota bacterium | reverse complement strand
ATGGCCTCGGTCTGCTCAGGCAGCATGGCTCTGATGGATGCCGGTGTTCCGATTAAAGCTCCGGTGGCCGGTATTGCCATGGGCCTTATCAAAGAGGGCGACAATTACAAGATCCTCAGCGATATTCTCGGCGATGAAGACCACTTCGGCGATATGGATTTCAAGGTGGCCGGTACTTCGCATGGCGTCAACGCCCTGCAGATGGACATCAAGATCATCGGTGTCACCCTCGAAATCATGCGTGTTGCTCTCAATCAGGCCCGCGAAGGCCGCATGCACATTCTCGGCGAAATGAACAAAGTCATCGGCGCTCCGCGCCCCGAACTTTCGATCTATGCTCCGCGCATCGTCACCATCGAGATCGACCCGGAAAAGATCAGAAACGTTATTGGCCCGGGTGGCAAGATGATCCGCAAGATCACCGAAGAATGTGGTGTCGAAATTGAAGCCAACGACGACGGTCGCATTCTCGTTATCAGCCCAGACGCAGCCGCCAACGAAAAGGCAGTCTTCATGATCCGCCAGGTAACTGAAGATGCCGAAGTCGGCAAAATCTACGTCGGTAAAGTTAAACGCATCATGAATTTCGGCGCCTTCGTCGAAATCCTGCCCGGTATCGAAGGCATGGTTCACATCAGCCAGCTCGAAAACCGCCGCGTCAACAAGGTTGAAGACGTCGTTAACATCGGCGATGAAGTTAAGGTCAAGGTTATCGAAATCGACTCACAGGGTCGCGTCAACCTCAGCCGCAAAGCCGCCATGGAACCGTCCGAAGAATCACAGGCTTAAAAACGCCATAAAAAACGCCCCGGTAACGGGGCGTTTTTTTTATGCAGAATCTTTTACGTCATTCCGGGCAAAAACCCAAAATTGTGACAGGAGTTAATGCGATTGCTCTGGCGAAGACTCGGAATCTGGCGTTACTGAGTTACTTTGCGGGCGACTTCAAGGTCGAGCTCGGCACGCTTGAGCATTACCTGCAGCTCAGGTGAATCTGATCTGGCAGCGAGTGAACGCATGCGCAGGAGCTGTTTTGAGGCTTCCTGGGTTGTTGACCAGTCGAAAATAGCGAGTTTGTCCTGCTTTTCGGGGAATGTTTCCTGGAGGATCTTCTTGAGGCGGCGTTCCATGCGCACCTGTCTTATTTTGTTCTGGATGTAGCCGTCATCATTTTTCATTTTAAGGTAACATTCCGCCATCATGCTGTGGATGTCGACGCGGTGTTTTACATCCATCTGATCAACGCTGTTCAGGGCATCATTGAAGCTGGTCAGAGCCCGTTCATAGTTGCCGGAGGCAAAATACTGCAGTCCGGCCTGAAAAGCCGGAACCGACTGATTGGCGAGCGCCATCATCTGCTCATACTGCTGATTTGCCTTTGGTTTCGGGAAACTGGCAGTCGGCGGCGGCACGTCTTTGAGCGCTTCATTCATATAGGTATTGTATGAGTTTATCGTTGCGGTCATGACGTTCGAGAACATGGTCTTCTTGATTTCTCGGGCCTCGCGCGCGGCACGGTAAGCATTCGGGTGCGAAGAAGCAGAAGTCGAACTTGAACCGGTTTTTACCGGTTTGCTGCCGTGGCGGTAGTCTGAGTAGTCGACGTAGATACGGTCATGCGAAAAGCGTTTCTGATCAGATTTAAAAATCATCGTCAGAAAATTGTAGATCAGCACGATCATCAGAATGGTTATACCGACTATGGGCCAGCGTTTATCCATTTCAGTACCGCCCATCTCTGTCAGTGGAAGAAAAGTAGCCAGGGTTGGCTATTTCTGCCAGCTTGGTATTGCTGTAAAACTTGGTAACGATGTCTAATTCCTCGTCGCGTCGGTTCGGAGCCTCGTCTTTCATCGTATGCAGGCGCAGCACGATAAAAGCGGCGTCTGCAGATTTATCTACGGTCAGAGGCTCGATTTTTGTGCCGGTTTCAGCTTCGCGGTCAGGTGTCTGTGAGTAGGCCTTGACTTCGAAGTCGGCGATGTCGCGCAATACGGTCTTTTCCATGGGGCCGTAATTATTCGTGAAAACGGTCGAATCGCCCTGTACGAACTTCATCGGTTCCTGCAGGAAGTAGAGAAAACCGGGGGTGCGCTTTTTGATGACGGTGAACTTTTCTTTGTCCCAGCGGTATTCGTATTTGGCGACCATAATACGGGCGTCACTGGTTTTGTCTGTCGGGCGCGGGTTGCCGGCGTTGTCATAGTAAATTTCGTCGAGCGGCACCTTCGAGTAGGTGAAGCTGTAGAATGAAAACTGCTTTTTTTCGGGGTCGACTTCGAGAAATGAGTAGCATGAGCCCATCTCAAGCTCCAGCTGGTCGAGCAGAATGCGGGTGTCGGCCTGTACCTGGCTCTGGCTGACTGTGTGGCGCATGGTCTCGCGGCCACCGAAATAAAACTGCCAGGCAAAACCAAGCAACAGCGTCAATATTGCTGCAACTACCATCATTTCGACCAGAGTTACGCCCTGGCGCCTGGTTTTATGTGCCATATTTAACGATTACCGTACCAAAACCGAGGTTGAATTTGCGGTTCGGTTCTTTCCATTCGATGTCGAGTTCGACTCTTATTTTGCGGTTGTTTTCGGTACTGGCGCGCTCAAGTTTCACGGTCGTGTTGAAGCGCTGGTAATAATCAGGGTATTTGATCGAATCGGGGTCATCGGCTACCAGCGGCCCGCTGACCGGTCTGGCGGTATGGACGATGCCGAGTTTAGGGCTTTTCATTTCGGCTTCAAGCGCCTCA
>JAKQKW010000137.1 GCA_029560455.1 Candidatus Rifleibacteriota bacterium | reverse complement strand
TGAGGCGGCGAAGGCCGGCACGACAGGTATCGTCGTCGCCCCTTCCACGATCAGGGGTTTAAGGGGCCAGGGCCGCGTCGCCTTTATCGAGCGCGTCGAAATCAAGGGCAAAAGCCGCGAATATCCGCTATACGAGCTTCTGGAATTGCGCTGACCAGAGTCAGGAATGATCTGGCGGCTTGACGCCGGCGAAAAGCTTAGGGCCGTCGATGGTCAGGCCTGGCAGGGTTTTGACTTCGATTGTGGCGGTGTGGTCGAAGATATCTTCACGGCCGAACAGGCCGTCTTTGCCGAGGCGGTAGATGCGCACCAGGCGGTCGGCAGGGTGAATAAGCCAGAATTCTTTAACCCCGGCCTTTTCGTAGACTGAGCGTTTGAGGATATTGTCGCGTGAAGCGGTTGATGGAGAAATTATCTCGACGACGAGGTCGGGGGCTCCGAACACGCCCTGCTGTGTGATTTTTTTTTCGTCGCAAACGACGAGAATATCGGGCTGCAGAACCGTAGTGATCTCTTCGGCCTTTTTGTTTTTACGCGCCAGTATCAGGTCGAATGGTGCATGCAAAACCCGGCAGGGCTTGTCCTCAAGGAAATTGGCGAACTGACGGCACAGTTCCATTGAAATCATTTGATGATCCAGGGTTGGACTGGTCATGTCATAGACATCACCGTCGATTATTTCGTAACGGTTGTCGTCGTTCCATTTGAGATAATCGGCATAAGAATACTTTTCAGGCTTTTTGCGTTTCGCACCGACCATGGTTTGCTCCAGTTTTTAACTTGCAGTTTTTTTACCATATAGCATAATCAGTAAGGAGAGTATTCGAAAAACTTAGTATCATCTTGAAAAGGCATATAGCGGTAGCGGTTGAGCTGCAAAATCTTTCGATTGAAAATTACTTTGCATTCGGCGATCAACTGCGCCGAAAAAGTGCCGATAATTGAGGTTTTGTTCGCATCTGAATATTGGTAGTAACGGCCCTGTGATTTTATCAGAAGCAGGGCTGTGGTGGCCACGTTGGTGGTGCTGGTGGCCGGGTAGGAAGTCACTCTGAAGAAATAGGGTGGGCTCGCTGTTTGAGAGTCAATGAGATAGTTCTCAAGCGTTTCATTGAGGAATATCCAGTCTGAAGGCACAGAAGCCACAAGCGTTCTGACTTTGGCATTGTTCCAGGTTACCCCTGATGGAATTTGCACCGGGCTCCAGTTAGAATTGGCAAATGAGGTTATATAGGTGCGACTGGCCACCGCGTTTATACCGCTGTTTTCATCGAACATCGAGCGGTTTTCCTGGGCGATGGCGATAGCGTAGTTGATACCCGAAAAGGCAGCATCCATGGCGCGGTCTGAGTGGTCAACCATGCCCTGCACTTCGGTTTCTGTCTGCACCATTTTCATGTAAGCGGTAGAAACGGTCATCAACAGGCCAAAAATCAGCATGATCATGATAATGCCTGCCTGGCCGTGTTTTTGGGTTTCCTTTTTCATGGCTCAGATTCCTGTCCCGGCGGCTGGTGCGGTTAGAACGATGCTTTCACTGCTGATTATTTCGCCGTCATAAAAATTGATTATGCCATCTGGTGTAGAGTTCTGGCCTCTGACATCTTCGGTGGCATCTTCACTGCTGATCTGCAGGTTGATTTTAAAAGTCCAGGTCGAAATTCTCTCAACCAGAAACAGGTTTACATTCCTGGCGATGATCATGGCATGACTTGATGCGATTGCGGGTGTTGACAAGCCGGTTATCTTTCTATTCAGTTTTCCCCAGTGCGGGTCGAGGGAAATCGAGACGCTGGCATTACCAGCAGAAGGGATGCGGTAAGTAAGCGTTGCCGCAATGTCAGTGGAAGTTAAAGCTTGCGGTACAGTTATCAGAGTTGCTTTCATCAGGTCCTGTCTGATCAGGTCAAATGCCATTCTTGAGTAGTTTTTGGCGGCGATTTTAGTCTGGCCCTTCTGCCAGACGAGC
>JAKQKW010000116.1 GCA_029560455.1 Candidatus Rifleibacteriota bacterium | reverse complement strand
GAAGAGTATCTGCGAGTCGTGATTGATTTTGAGGAAGTCGCGCAGCTCGCCCACGCAGTTTTCGCGCAGAATAGAAACGAGTGCGCCAAGCGTGACTGCACCGGATTCACCAGACACGATGAACGGATCGCCGGCGAGGGGAGTTGCGTAAATACGCATGCCCTTTGCCGCAACGTAGTCAGGGCAGGTCACAAAGCAGCAGGCTGCCTGCCTGAGAATTTCCCAGGCTACCGGGCTTGGCTCACCGCAGGCGAGACCGGCCATGATGGTATCGAGCTTTCCGTCGATGGTATGAGGTTTTCCGTCGCCAGCCTCGATCGACCGGAAAAGGCAGTCGGCGGTTTCAGGCTCAACGACCACGCACCGGGGCGCATCACCGGGAAACAGCGCATGATAGTAACCGATTACCGCTGCCGCCAGAGCTCCGACGCCGGCCTGCACGAAAACATGCGTCGGGCGGGTTATGCCCTGACCCGAAAACTGTTCCTGAATTTCGGCCATCATTGTTGTGTAGCCCTGCATGATCCAGGTCGGAATCTCGGTATAGCCGTCCCACGAAGTGTCGGAAATAACCGCCCAGCCGTTCTTTTCGGCATCGACAACTATCTGGCGCACCGCGTCGTCGTAGTTGCCGGCAATAATCTTAACGGTGGCGCCATAACCACGAATCGCTTCAATTCTCGGCCTTGAAGTTTCGGCATGCACATAGACAACGCAGTCGTGACCCAGCTTTTCGGCAGCCCAGGCGATACCGCGGCCGTGATTGCCGTCGGTGGCGGTGGCAAAGGTGATTTTTCCGAGCTTCTGACGCACCTCGGTCGAGGTGAGTTCGGCGTAAGTCAGTTCTTCGTCGGCATTCAGCAGACTTTTGATGTATTTATAAACCGCGTATGAACCGCCAAGAACCTTGAACGAGTTCAGCTGCAGCCTTTCGGACTCATCTTTGACCCAGATACCGCCGACGCCAAACATCTGTGCCAGCTGCGGCAGAGCCAACAAAGGCGACATCTTGAAGCCGGGAATCTGGCGATGAAACCGCCGGGCCTTGCGCGCGACTTCAGGCGAAAACAGTTTCTGGCAAAGCGTCAGGTCTGGGTTTTTGTGCTGGTTGAAGAGCCATTTCAGGTCAGGTCTGGTGTTGTTCATGACTGGTCTCCATTTCTATTTATGATAAAAACGTCATTTACAGATTAATTAAAGAACTCAGACTGTTACCATTGTGGCTGGTTGCCAATGCGATTGCCGATGACTTCGCTCGTTTCGTTGACGACAAGAAAGGCGCCCGGATCTTCGCGAAGCACGACTTCCTTGAGTTGATGCAGTTCCCGCCGTGAAACCACCGTATAGATCATGTTCACCGGCTGCTGCGAAAAACCGCCACTGGCCGCAATCAAAGTGGTGCCGCGCTGCATTTCATCGAGAATGGCGCCGTTGATTTCCTGCCAGCGCTCAGATACGATCGTGACCGCCTTGCGCTGTGACAGACCGTAGATAACGAGATCGACCATTCGCGACGACACGAACATGAACACCAGCGTGAAAAGCGCCTCGTCTATACTGAAAAAGACCACGACACAGGCCAGCACGATGATATTGAAAGTCAGCAGCGTCGTGCCAAGCTTGATTCCGAAGCGGCTGGCGAGCAGAACCGAAAGAATATCAGTGCCACCGGCCGAACCCCGCGACCGCAAAATCATTCCGGAACCGACACCGTTGATCAGGCCTGCGAGAATCGCCGAAAGCATCATATCGTTAACGGCAATGCGAAAGTCGATCAGCCCGATAGCAAACGTGTAAAAGGCGGTGCCGGCAAACGAAAGCATGAAAAAATGACCGCCGAGCAGTCGGTAACCAAAAATGAACAGCGGAATATTGAACGCGAAATACAACCCGGACACCGGTAAAGACGGAACCAGGCGGTTGATGAGCAGCGTAACGCCAGTCAAACCGCCAGACAGAAACTGCTTCGGCACAAGAATGCCATTAACAGCCAAGGCACAGATACATGATCCAAGCAGCAGCAATACGAGACTTTTAACAGTCGAACGAAAATCCTTCTTTTTCATCTGAAAAACCTTTCAGTGATCCGGGCGCAGCAAAACGCCGGGCGTGATGGGGAAAAGGCCGCCAGATTCTGCAGCCAGTTCGTAAACAGGAGCGACCGCCGCACATGGGCGTCAAACTCCTCAAAATAAGAGTGTGATAATCAGGTCTGCACCACGGGGGCTCGAACTGTACCGGAAACAAAGCTTTGACCCTGGGCAGAACCTCAAGCATGGTCATATGCAGAGCAATTGCGGCACATTTCCCGGGCAGATCAGAATAAAAGGCTTTCTGGCTGAGG
>JAKQKW010000100.1 GCA_029560455.1 Candidatus Rifleibacteriota bacterium | reverse complement strand
GGCGCGTCGTCAAGAGTCTGGGCCAGACATGTGAACTGGCGCGGGCCGGTAACATAAACCAGGTTCTAATTGCCGCCCGAAACGATCAGCCCGAGATACGGATATTCAGGCTTGCGGCCGGCGGCAAGAAATGATGCGGTCAAGTGTGCTTCAATATGATTGACCGGGATCATCGGCACTTTCAACTGCCAGGCCAAGGCCTTGGCGGTGCTCAGGCCTATGAGAAGCGGCCCGAGAAGACCTGGGCCGGCGGTTACCGCTATCTGGCCGATATCTTTGAATTCGCAGCGGGCTGCCGTCATTGCCTCGTTCAGCAGGGGCAGAATTGCTTCGAGATGCTTGCGTGAGGCGACTTCGGGCACTACGCCGCCGAAACGGCGGTGAATTTCGATCTGCGACGAGACAAGGCTGGCAAGAACCTCGACACCATCTTTGACGAGAGCAACGGAAGTATCATCACATGAAGATTCAATGCCGAGAGTGATCATGAGGCTTCCTTGAATTTGCGTTCTGCCTGCGACGGAATGACATAAAGCGGCAGAATATTGAGAATTTCTGGCAGGCTGCGGGCCGGAGAATGGCAACCCAGATTGATTAATTTGTGCAGAGCCGCCGGTTCTGGCTGCAGGCTGATAATGCCGGGGTATGAAAACCTGATGCCATAGGTGTCAGGTTGAGCCCCTGCGGTGGTTCTTTCGATAAGTTCGGGCTGGCTATGGTTGAGATCGGGCAGCTCAGCATTTATCGAGAAGGCTTTGTCGATGAGTGTCGGCATGACCAGACGCACCCGGCCGCTGATATTCTTTTCGATCAGCGTCTGCAGCGACCAGTCGAAGATACTGATGCCCACAAGCGGCTTTTTGGCCAGCATGGCGGCGGTTCGCAAAAATGCGGCCGCGACTCTCAGGCCTGTTAGGCTGCCGGGGCCCGTGCAGACCACAAGAAGATCGAGGTCGGCAAAGGTCATGTTGGCATTTTGCAGCATTTCGTCGCAGATATTCGTGATTCTGGCGGCAAAATTGCGGTCGGTGGCAAACACCTGCGACCTGAAGCCGGCTGCATTGCCGGTCTGGGCAAAAGTACTGTTCTCTGAAGCGTCGATAAACAGGTATTTCATTGCTGCCCGTCCTGCCATTGCCATTCGATCTGCCGGTGATGTTCGTGATCTTCATCGAAACAGCTGATGCGCACGTCGAGATGCGGCAGACGATCGAGTTCGGGCACCCGTTCGGCCCATTCGATAAGACACGGCTGACCGGCGTCGAGAATCTCGAAAAGCCCGATGTCGACAACCTCTTCGAAGCAGTTGACGCGGTACAGATCGAGATGAAACATGCTGCCGCCGCCCCCTCGGTACTCATTCATCAGAGTATAGGTCGGACTCGAAACATTGGTTTTGATGCCCAGCCCCTGAGCAAAGCCGCGTGCAAAAAGTGTTTTGCCTGCGCCCAGCGACCCATGCAGCAACACCAGCGCCTTTGGAAACTGGCTTGCGAGGCTGGCAGCCGTTTCAAGGGTCTGTTCGGGTGATAGACTTTTGACGATGGCAGCGTTCGGCATTTAATCAGTCTCTGAGTTCGGTGGCGAGAACGATGTCGCGGTTGATGAAGGCTAGACACGAGAGCAGTTTGTCGCGCAGACTGTTCTCTTTGACGGCGTCGCGAATCTGTCGCAGCAGGTCGATAACCTGTCTGAAAGCTCTGATCAGGTCTCCTTCGGGTATGTCGGTCATGGACATGATGTCTTCAAAGGCGGTGCCTTCGCTCCAGGCAATCATCAGGTGACAGATTCTCGTTTCGAGCGGCTTGATGAAAGGGTGCTGTCGGGCCAGGCTGTTGATGAAACCCCGTGCACTCTTGATCTTTTCGGGCATTTTGGCCGCCGCCCGTGGCTGTTCCCCATTGGCGGCAGCACGTCGGCGGTGTTCATAAACGAGCGACAGGCACAGCGCATTCACTTCATGTTCGTTGCACTCATGGAAATAACCATGAAAATACAGCTCGGTAACAGCGATTTCTTCGGTGTGGATGCGGCTGGCAAGCTCACCGCGCGGCAACAGGCCCTTGTCGTCGATATAGCCAAGCTTGCGCAGCAGTTCGAGTTTGCGCTCGTAGAGCGGCAGCTGCAGTTCGCCCTGTTCTTCAAGCATGCTGCGCCAGTAATCGAGCTTTTTATGGAGACGTTCTGCCTGATAATAGCGCGCAATACATTTGCTGCGGCTGTGGCAGCGCCCACAGATGAAGTTCTTTTCCTGGGATTGAAGTTCGGCATAGGAATCAGAGAATTTCTTTTCGACTTCTTCCTGGAAAGCCCGGTTTTTACGGCCGCGCATGCCATGCCGGATGTCATCCATCTGCCGGTGCATCGTATCTTCGAGCTGCTGTTTCTTTTTATAAAACACCATAAAATCGGTGAAATCGTTCTTTTTTTCGGGGCAGCGCGGCTCGACCCGCTCAATTTCGAGGCGCAGCTTTGCAACCTTGTCGGTCAGCTCGGGCAGGTTTTTGTTGGCTTGAAACTGTGCGAAGTTGCGCTTGAGAATCATTCTGACTTCGTCGGTCTTGTGCCCTGAATAAAGGTTGAGAACACTGTTGAACGAAAGATCGAAGGCACTTTTCAGGTTTTCAATATCGCCGTAGACAAGATTCTGCAGTTCTTCGAACGACAGGTCGCGCGGCAGATGCGGCACCACAACCCAGCCGGTCTTGTCGATACCGCGTCGGCCGGCACGCCCGGAAATTTGCGTAAATTCAAGTGATTGCATCGGTCTGAAGCTGCGGCCGTCGTATTTTTTCAGGGCATCGTAGGCGACGCTGCGGGCCGGCATGTTGACACCGACCGCGAAGGTTTCGGTCACGAAAAGAACCCGCAGGGTGCGCTCGGCAAAAAGAATTTCGACGAGTTCTTTGAGCTGTGGCAGCAAACCGGCGTGGTGACGGCCAACGCCGCGCATAAGCTCCTCTTTCAGGTTGGCGGCAGTTTCGAGGTTCTGCAGCGAATATTTTTCGATGCAGTTGTCGACCATTTCTTCGATGCGCTCTTTTTCGGCATTCGAAGTGAAGTCCATCTTCTGGGCGGTTTCACGGGCAAGTTTGTCGGCCAGGGCGCGCGAAAAAACGAAATATAGCAGTGGCAGGCGGTCCTGCTGCCGCAATTGTTTGATGATATCAAAATGTCTGAATTCGCCTTCTTTTTTCTGACGGCGATCTCTTAAACTTTCTGTTTCGGCCCCGCCACGCATGCGTTTGCGCAGTTCCTTGAACGGCATCAGGGCTTTCTGGTGATAAAATAGAAACGACAGCGGCACGGCGCGCTGATTGTGACTGATAACCTTGACCTGATGGTCGATTACCGATTCGATCCAGCGGGCCAGTTCATCGCAGTTCGGAATCGTGGCCGATAGAGCCAGGAA